>CAYXQV010000289.1:0-3178 GCA_964467505.1 uncultured Hyphomonadaceae bacterium
TTCATGTGAGCGAAGCGATACGGAAACCACAGAAAAAGAACGGCCCCGCAATATGCCGGGGCCGCACTTCCTACTCTACCGGGGTAATCTACAAGCTGGCGGGCCAGGCACCAGAAAGGGCCCGGCCCGAACCTGCGAGAGGCCTAGAATTCGTACTTCACGCCAAGGCGGATCTCATAGCGCGATGCGCCCCCGACACGCGATTCCGCAGGCGAGCCAATTTCGGCATTCGGCGGGAAGTCCGGCTCACGCATGATGCCCCACTCGTCACTGAGCAGGTTGGTGAAATTGTCGATCACGATAAAGGCGCTGGTGCGGTCAGCTGCACGAATTCCGGGGAATTCCTGTTCCAGGCGCAGGTCGACCTTGCCCCACCAGGAGCCTTCCTCGGAATTGCGCTCACCGCCCGGCGGCAGCACGCCGGCACCGCCGATGAACGGGGTGAAGCTGAAGAAGCCGGAGCCGGCATCATCGCGCACACGCGAGAATGGGAGGCCAGAACGCGCCGTCCCGAATGCCGAAACCTTCGTGGCATAATCGCCAAAAAAGGCTTTTTGGTAGTTCGCCAGCAGTGTGAAGCGGTGTGCGATATTGTAATCGGACGTCGACAGCACGTCTTCCTGCGGATCGAAGAATGCACGGTTGGTGTAATTCGAGAAAGCCACCGAACTGGTCATCGGCTGGACGTCTTCGGCGTCGTTGTAGGCATAGCCAAACGCCCAGTCGAGACCGAAATCATAGGCTTTCGAGACGGAGACGGATGCCGTGAAGGCTTCGTTTCCTTCATCGGAATTGGTCAGAACGAAAGACGGCTCACGAACACTGTCGAAGATAGGATAACCCTCGGCAGTCGTGCCGGTCTGCTCAAGGTCTCCGCGTTTCCACATGGCGGAATTTTCCCCGATCGACCAGAGCAGGTCGGCATTGACGACATATTCGCCGCCCAGCGGACCGGCAAAGTTTGGAAACCATGTCGCTCCGAGCGCGATCTTGGTTTCCGAGGGGATTTCGAAATCCGGATCAAGATAGTTGATCTCGAAATTGTCACCCACGCCGGACGCGACCGCATCTGCCAGCTCCTCCTGTACACACCAGCCAGGCCCGGAAGGCACGCCATCCTCACACTGGACATAGACGACATCGGCGTCGAACAGCGAACGCGAGCCGTCAGTGTAACCAAACGAGCGCCCCCGCTGGCCGAACTGCAGGACATTGTTGGCCGAATAGGTGTTGGACAGCCAGACATTCGGGTCGCCGCCGGAATAGATGCCGATACCGCCGCGAAGTTTGAGCTGGTCATCGAAATCATATGTGAAGGCGAGCCGCGGTTGCAGCAGGCTTTCGCCATCGAGTGTCTGGTTGTTGGAGAAACCATAGTCCGCCAGGAAGGTTGCATTCTCCGCCGGCCGGTCGTCGGTGCTCCAGCTGTCATAGCGAAGCCCGCCGATGAGAGTCAGGTTCCGGTTGAGACGCCACTCATCCTGCAGATAGAAGGTATCGACCGCATAGCCCCAGTCAGCCGCAGCATCCTGTGGATTCAGGCTTGGCGAATTGTTGTAGTAGATCGCGTCGGCAAAACCGTCGCGGAAGTTCTGGATGCCGTCAAAGCGGATCTCGGTTTCCGTATGCTGGACGAAAAGGTTGAAGATATCGATCGCTTCACGCTCGTAACCGAAAGTGATGTTGTGATCGCCTGCGGTATAGAAGCCTTTCAGGGCCGTGTTGAAGATATCGTATTTCAGCTTGTTCGACTGGCGCGAGTCGTCGCCGCCAATATAAACATCGACATCATCGGTTTCGATCCGGATTTCGCCAAAGTCGGTGCCGCCGATCGTCAGCTGGCGGTTATCGACCTCAACATAGCCGACCCGCACTTCCGTGGAGAAGTTCTCTGTCCAGTCGGAAAACACCGTGCCGACATACTGGTTGAGTTCGGCGCCGCGCTCATAGAGGTGATTGTCGAATTCGAACTCGTCCAGATCTCCGTCCGAAGCGGAGATGTTGAAACCGTCATTGTAGTTGTAGGTGAAGGCAGCGCGATGCTGGTTGTTGATGTTCCAGTCGAGCTTGACGAGGAGTTTTTCGTCCTCGTTGTCAAAGTTCGAGGGCACCTGGCCGGGGTCGTACTGGTAGACATTCTGGGCAATATCGACGATCTCATCGAGTTCGGCCTGGCTGATCGCAACCTCGTTGATCGCCCCCGAACCTTCAGCCCCGCGTGTGAACAGGTTGACGCCCTCGAGCTTTTCATAGCCCACCGAGAAGAACAGCCTGTCCTTGATGATCGGGCCAGCAACCTGGATGCCGTAGCGCTGCTCGTCGAAATCGGGAACGATCACGTCGCTGCCTTCCAGCGAGTCGCCCTGCAGGTCGTCTGACGTGTAGTCGTAGAATGCCGAGCCGTGGAATTCATTCGTACCCGACTTGGTGACCGCATTGATGTTGCACGCGGTGAAACCGCCATACTCGACGTCAAACGGTGCCAGTTCGATGGCAACTTCCTCGATCGCATCGAACGGGAAGGGCTGACGCTCGGTGGGATAGCCATTCGAGTTCAGGCCGAAACCATCATTCAACCGCACGCCGTCAAGCGTCAGCGAGTTGAAGCGCGGGTTCTTGCCGCCGCACTGGACCGGATTGATGCTGCCACGGCTCTCGTCAACATAAACGCGCGGATCGATACGCAGCACATCGACGATATTGCGGTTCACCGAGGGGGCGTTCTTGAGCGTCTCGACGTCGAAGACTGCGCTCGGGCCAACGGCAACCTCAGACACACCTGCGGAGCTGGCCGTCACGACGATCGCGTCAAGCGTGCGCTCGGCATCGCCCGTCAGGGCGAAATTGAGATCGGTCTGATCGCCCAGCGCAAGCGACACGCCTTCCACGACCTCCGACTGGTAATCTGCATCGTCAACTGCGACGGTATAAGCACCACCCACCGGAAGACTGCGGAAATTGAACAGGCCCGACGCAGTGGTTGACGTGGTGCGCGTCAGGCCGGTTTGTGCATTCGTCACCGTGACGCTGGCACCGGCGATCGGCGTGCCGTCCTCTGACGCGACAGAGCCGCGAATGCCGGACGTGGTCTGCTGGGCATGGGCCGTCGCCACCGCCAGCACTGAAACGGCAGCGCCGCCCGCGAGTGTTTTCCAATTGAACATGAGTGTCGTTTCCC
>CAYXQV010000290.1:0-3159 GCA_964467505.1 uncultured Hyphomonadaceae bacterium
CCTCCGCGACGCCGCCCTCCTCGAATGGCGCGGGCTTCTCGCCGCCTGAGGGCCGGCGCATCTGACGATGCTGGAGACGGGTTCGCTTTCGTCTGACAGCACCGCCACAAAACAGTCTTTTCTTCAATGCACGAGCGGTTCGGACTTCCCGTTGCTTGCCCGACTGTTCCAATTCCCTGTTCCAAAACCTCGCAGAGAGGGTTCGGACATTAGCGGGCCGTGGGCGCGATGCATCAGTCGCCGCGGCGCTGCCTGTGAAATCCGCCTTCCGGTCTCCAAGGCGCTGCGCGCCTGGTTCGCCAGCTCGTCGCAGCCTGCGCGCCCAATTGCTGGAGGGGGCGTCCGTACACAGATTGAACAAACCCATCTCATCCGTCATCGCCAGGTGTCCATGCTGGATCCGGAATACCAGTCTGCATGGATCGGAACCGACCCTTGCAGCGAGAGGCCGAGCGCGACTGCGCGTCGGCGCTTCTGCGCCGGGTGCGCGGATGAGTCATCATCCGCGCACGTTGCTATAAGAGCCGAAAGACGAACTGTTTCGCGCGCCGAGTAGCGCGTTATCCTCAACTGGTTCGCCAGATTTGTCGGTATCGAAATTATTCACGCCTATCCCGGACGATCGTGTATGGAGGCGCAGTCTTGCGCTATTTGCCTCGCCGGGAAGATATGTGAGCCAGAGGAAGAGTTATGGATCTGAAGGAAACGGACATACTCGGCGACGATATCGGGAAACACTGGTATTACCGCTCAAAGGCCAAGGCGATGTCGCGCATGATTTCGCCAATGTCGCCTGATGTGGTTCTGGATGTTGGTGCCGGGTCTGGATTTTTTTCCAAGTATCTGTTGCAGCGATCTGCAGCAAAAGAGGCCTGGTGTGTCGATACCAGCTATGAAGATGACACCGAAGAAATGGAAAGCGGCAAGCCGATATTCTTCCGGCGCTCGATTGATGCGGTTGACGCCGACCTCGTCTTGCTGATGGACGTGATTGAGCATGTCGATGATGATGTCGGCCTGTTGCGTGAATATGTGGAACGGGTCCCGAGCGGATCGCGCTTCCTGATATCGGTTCCCGCCTTCCAGTTCATGTGGAGCGGACATGACGTTTTTCTGGAGCACAAGCGCCGCTACCGCCTGCAGCAGGTGGAAAGCGTCGCTCGCGCCAGTGGCCTGACCGTTGAACGCTGCGTCTATTACTTTGGTGGCGTGTTTCCGATTGCGGCGGTGACGCGACTGGTCGGCAATGCGCTGCAGGGCGGCAAGCACATTGCGAAGTCCCAGCTCTCGCGCCATCATCCGCTTACGAATGGTGCGCTTGCGGCGCTGTCTTCAGCCGAACTTCCTTTGCTCAAGGCCAACCGCCTCGCCGGGCTGACCGTCTTCTGCCTTGCTGAAAAGCGATGACTGGCCCTGTAATGGTCTTATACCAATATGCGCGGATGAAGACTCATCGGCTGTTACGGCGCATGGGGCGCCGACGCGCAGTCGCGCTTGCCCTGCGCTGCAAGGATCGGTTTTGGATCCATGCAGCTTGGTATTACGCGCCGCAGGATCCGCGCATGATCGGGTCGCAGCCCATCACATGCTCGCCCCTTATCCGCGGCTGCGCGGCGCAGCCCAGATGCCCGTCCATGGTGCGAGCAGGTCCGCTACCGGCGCACCACCTGCGGCCGGGCCGTCCTGCGTCGCGAGCAAGGCCAGATCGCCGGGCAGGTCCAGCTGCACCGGCCGGTCAGACAGATTGTAGGCGCAGACGATCGACTGATCGCCTTGCCGTCGCCGGAACACGAGTGCGCCTTCCGGAGCGCACAGGAATTCCATCGCTCCGCTGCGCAGGGCCGGGCTTTGCCGGCGCAGGGTCAGCAGTTGCCGGGTCAGGTTGAGGCAGGATAGCGGGTCACTGTTTTGCGCATCGACACTCAGCGGGCGGTGTCGCGGATCGACAGGAAGCCAGGGCGCGGCGCTGGAAAACCCCAGTTGCACAGCGCCTGCCCGCCAGGGCATGGGTGTGCGCGCGCCATCGCGGCCAAGTGTGCGCGGCCAGTTGGCAATCGCCTCAGGATCCAGCAACCGCTCGAACGGGACATCGGCCTGCGGCAGGCCAAGTTCCTCGCCCTGATAAATGAAGGCATTGCCGCGCAAGGCCAGTAGCAACAGCAGGCAAAGCCGCGCCATTTGCGCTTCGCCCGCCGCCTCTGCCCAGCGCGAGATTGCGCGCGGGGTGTCATGATTGGAAAACGCCCAGCTCGGCCAGCCTTCAGATGGCGCTCCCGGCCAGTTGCCGAGCGTTTCGCGCACCCTGTCGGCGGTCAGACTGTCAGCATACAGAAAGTCGAAATTATATGCGGAGTTGAGCCGGGTTTCACCGGCCGTGAATGCGCGCATTTCATCAATCGGCTCGGGTCCGCCAATTTCCGCAACGCTGAAACAGGTGCCATATTCGTTCATCAGGGCCCGTATGCGCTCCAGAAAGGCTGGAATTTCCGGCTGTGACTGGTTGTGAATGCGGCGCTGCATGTCAAACGGGCGCGTCACCTGTTGCATAGGCAGGTCAGAGGGCGGATTGTCGGTCAGTGCGCGGTTGTGCATGCAGAAATTGATGGCATCGAGGCGAAAGCCGTCGACCCCGCGCTCCAGCCAGAAACGCCCCGCCTCCAGCAAAGCGTCCTGAACGTCGCGATTGTGGACATTCAGCTGCGGTTGCTCGCGCAGGAAATTGTGCATGTAATATTGCTGGCGGCGCGCATCCCATTCCCAGGCCGGCCCGCCGAAAACCGACTGCCAGTTGGACGGCGGGCTGCCATCGCGCTTTGCATCGGCCCAGACATACCAGTCCGCCTTGTCATTGTCGCGACCCGAGCGGCTTTGCGCAAACCAGGGATGCTGGTCGGACGTGTGCGAAAACACCAGATCGATAATGACTTTCAGCTCCAGTGCATGGGCGCGCGCGACGAGCCTATCAAAATCCTCCAGCGTGCCGAAAATCGGATCGACATCGCAATAGTCAGCGACATCATAGCCATAATCCTTCATCGGTGAGGTGAAGAAGGGCGAGATCCAGATGCCATCCACACCGAGCGACGCGACATGGCCAAGCTGCCGGGTGATGCCGTTGAGGTCACCGACACCATCGCCGGTGGTGTCACAGAAGCTGCG
>CAYXQV010000291.1:0-778 GCA_964467505.1 uncultured Hyphomonadaceae bacterium
AGCTAATTTGTTGCCGTAGTAGCCTGACAGCAGTTCCCTGAGTTTTAATCTGGCCGGTTGCTGCGCGATCGCCTGTAGCGCCTGGCTGGCAGCGCGCCCCTCCGCCAGCGCCGGCCCGATGGAACCGATGGCGATGGTCAGCCCGGCAGTGAATATCGAGATCACGGCAATCCATGTGGCGGCGTCCATAGTCAGTTTCCTGTAGCTGTGGTGGGGTCGTCTTCGGGCCTGCGGCGGCTGCGACTGGCCGAGCCGACATAAACCATTGCGAGAATTGCAAAGATGTAGGCCTGTATGAGGCCCGTCAGCAGGCCCAGCACCTGCATCACGACCGGGAAGAAGAACGGCGCGACGGAAATCAGGATGCCCACGATCACCGTGCCGCTCATCACATTGCCATAGAGGCGGACGGCCAGCGCGATGGTCCGTGACGCCTCGCCGATCACGTTGAAAGGCAGCATCAGCGGCGTCGGTTGCACATAATTGCGCAAGAAACCGCGGATTCCACGCTCGCCGATGGAGAAGAGCGGCACCGCAAGCAACACGCAGATCGCCAGCGCTACGGTGGTCGACAGCGAACCGGTGGGCGGCTGGTAGCCCGGCACGACGCTCAGCAGGTTGGCCGCGGCGATGAACAGGAACAGCGTGCCGATGAAGGGCAGGTAGCGGCCGGGCGTGTCGGCGCCGACCTCGGCGATCTGGTTCCGGATCGTAGTGACTATCACCTCCAGCATCACCTGCCAACGCGAGACCGTTTCGCCCTCGCTCAGCCGCGCGG
>CAYXQV010000291.1:788-3147 GCA_964467505.1 uncultured Hyphomonadaceae bacterium
CACGACGCGCTGCAGCCGATCATCCATCCAGGTGAAGGCAATCGTGGCGTTGAGTCGCAGGCCGCGCCATTCGTAGAGAATCCACGCGTCAGGACTTATCTCCATGCTTGCTGTCCCTCAGCTGCGCGGGTGCGCCGGATGGCGACGACGCGAACGGCGACAAAGCCTGCGAGCGCAGCTAGAACCGCGCCAACCCCGACACCGAAAATGAGCGCGGTGGCGAGTGCGCCAAAAACGAGGACCGCCCGCGCCAGCGCCAGCGCCATGAAGCTGGCGGCCGGCCGCGGCCCTGCGAGCGCCCGGACCGATGCCCAGAGTAACGCGAGATAGAACACCGCGAGCGCCGCCCCCGCCAAGGCCGCAGTCATCAGCATGACGAGGCTTGTGCTCATGTCGCCCCCTCCCCTTGCCGCGCTTCGTACCCCAGAAGCTTTGTGACGACTACAGGCCCGACGATACATGTCGCCACCGCGGCAAGCACGCGACAAAAACCGCGATCTTCGCGATCTGCAAAGCACCGGCACGCACCGCCTCAACGATCATTCCATTGCCTTCCTGCAGTCCTGGCGCGATGGCAAAAACGATCCCGAGCAGGATCACCGCCGATAGGTCGTCAAGCTCGGCCACATCGAGCATCAGCGCGCCATTGTCGCTTTCGAGAGCTTTGGCCTCCTCCCAGGGCGTGACCGAGACGCCGAGGCCGATGAAGGCGACCAGCGCAGGCAGCGCTACCCCTCTCAGCGCGCTCCTGATCGGCACCGCGAGCAGGACAACGCTGCCGAGCACGAGCATAAAAAAATCCGTAGTTTGGCGCCTCAGTCATCACGCCCCTCGCGCTGGACCCAGTACCAGGCGTTCAAAGCCCCCAGTACGGCGCCGGCCAGCAGCAGCGCCAGCGTCCAGGACACTTCTCCGGGCCAGCGCCGGTCGATCCAGAGCCCCAGCGCGATGCCGCCGACGATGGGAACGGCCACCGACCAGCCCACCAACCCGAACATGCCGAGCCCATACCATGCGCTCTCGCGGCGGGTTTTGCGGGCCTGTTCCATCTGCTGCGCCTTGCGCGATATGGTCTCAGTCTCGCTGTCGCGGCCTTCGGTCATGCGCCCCCCACGCCCAGTTCGCGCAGGCGGCGGATCATGCTGGCCTCAAGGCGCGCCAGTGCGGCGCGGGCATCGCGCTCCTGCTCGTCCTGGTGGCGGAATTCGGCCTCGACACGCGCACGCAATTCAGCCAAATCGTCACCCTCGACCGCGCCACGCACGGCCACACGCACCTCGTCGCCGCATTTCACCAGCGTCCCGGAATTGACCGCAACGAAGCATTCCGCACCGCTGTCGGTTTCGTACAGGAGGATGCCGGGCACCAGCTCGCTGACGTAATCGACATGCCCGGGCAGCATCCCGAAATGTCCTTCCGGGCCCTCGGCGACAATGCGCCGGACCGGGCGATCCACGCAGACCGCCATGGGGGTAATGACCTCAAGCCGCATCGGGGGCCTCTGCCGCTTTATCGAGGTCGTCGATCGACCCGATCATGTAGAAATCGCCCTCGTCGCGGTCGGTAAATTCCCCCGACAGGATGCGCTCGCAACTGTCCAGCGTCTCGTCCAGCGTCAAGAAGCGGCCCGGATTGCCGGTCATCGCCTCGGTGGAAAAAAACGGCTGGGTCAGGAACCGCTCCAGCTGGCGGGCCTGACGGACGGTGGCGCGGTCACGTTCCGACAGTTCCTCGAGGCCAAGCATCGCAATGATGTCCTTGAGGTCATCATATTCAGCCAGCGTTGTGCGCACCGCGCGGGCAATCCGGTAGTGGCGCACGCTCACCGTGCCGGGCGTGAGCATGCGCGAGTAGGATTTCAGCGGGTCGATGGCGGGATAAAGTCCCTCCGATGCCTTCTTGCGCGACAGTACGATCGAAGCGGAGAGATGGGCGAAGGTATGCGTGGCGGCGGGGTCGGTAAAATCATCGGCCGGTACATAGACTGCCTGGATCGAGGTCATCGTGCCCCGGTCGGTGGAGCAGATCCGCTCCTCCAGATCGGCAAGTTCGGTGCCCAGCGTTGGCTGGTAGCCCACCCTGCTGGGAATGCGGCCCAGAAGGCCCGACACTTCGGACCCCGCCTGCACGAAGCGGAAGATGTTGTCGATCAGCACCAGCACGTTGCGGCGCAGGTCATCGCGGAAATATTCGGCCATGGTCAGCGCCGCGTGGCCCACGCGAAAGCGCACGCCGGGGCTTTCGTTCATCTGGCCGAACATCATCACGGTGTTGGCCAGCACGCCTGCCTCGCCCATCTCGCGATACAGTTCCTCGGCCTCGCGCGAGCGTTCCCCGATGCCGCAAAACAGGCTGACGC
>CAYXQV010000292.1:0-3144 GCA_964467505.1 uncultured Hyphomonadaceae bacterium
GTGTTGCCTTCCGCATCGGTGGCCGACCGGCTGAAAGTGCCGCCGTCATCTGTACGGGTCGCCTCCGTGTCGAGTGCGCCGCCGCGCCCGGTGCTCGTTTCAAAATCCGATGACCGCGACAGGCTATCGTCTGTCCGCTCGATCGTATTGTTTGCCGAGGCGGTTTCCCCCGAGCGCGTGTAGACTTCACGCTCACTTGTAGAAGTGCCGTCTTCAACCGAGCGCGTAAAAGTCCGGCCAGCAGTGTCCCCATCGCGATCGGTAAAGGTTCGCGACGCGGTGGCCCCATCTTCTGTGCGGGTGGCCTCGCCGAGAACGCCCACCGTTTCACCCTCGGCCCCGGTGACGGTGCGGGAGCGATAGGCACGCTCGTTCTCGGTATCGATATCCGCTTCGGTTCGGCGGGATAATTCACCGCGACGCGTCGTCACTTCGTTTGAACGGCTAACAGGATCGGCCGCCCGTCGGGCTTCGCGGCGCTCGTCCCGGTCTTCCTGGCTCTGCGCGTCGGCGGGGGCTGTCAAGGCAACTGGTGAAAGGGCCACGAAAGCCGCCATGGAAAGGGCAACAAAGGGTGTCAGTTTCATGGGTCTGCTCCTGCTTTTTCAGGTCGTCGATTCAGGTGTGCGCGATTTCTGGGTCGCCGCGGTGAAAAATTTGTTTAGGCTGTCTGCATTGCCGGGTTTTGCCGGCCCGGCACCGATTTGTGGCAGAATGTTGCAGACCCGGCCTCGCGATCACCCCTCCCGGAGACGGGCCTCATGGGCGAAATTGCGGCCATCGGTGACGATGATCCGCTCAAAGCCCAGCACCGCTGCCATGTTGTAGATGTCGATCTCGCTGCTCAGGCCCAGTTCGGTAATGGCCGGCGCGAAACGGAAGATCGATGTCAGACGCGCAAGGATGCCGCGAGCCAGATAGGGCGTCATCGGACCTTCGGCGTCAAGATGCGTGAAGACCAGCGTTTTACCGCCATCACCGACAGCTTGTATGATGATGATGGGGCCGCTGCGGCCCTGCGTGGCAGCCGCGATGTTCACCTGGTCGACAAAGCGGCTGCGCTCCTGCGGCCCGACGCCATCAAGGGTTGGGAACCGGATGTCCGGGGTCGCGACGCTTGTCACCGGTGGGAAGAAGACGCCGGCACCGCTCGTCTCATCGATTGCGACGCCGTTGAGCGAGGCTGTTTCGGTCTGGGCGGAACCGGGCATGGTTTCACACGCACCAAGCGCGCCAAGCGACGCGATAAGCGCAATCTTTCCCAGCTCCAACTGTTTGAAAACGATCATATTTTATGCTCCTATTCAGCAGCCGGATCGGCCGTGGTAGGAAGGCCGCACTCGGCTTGGATTTCGTCGATACGGGCGGTCAGTTCTTCTTCGGTGGCGCCGGTCAGTACCTCGAGATTATCGTCATAGGTTCCCTTTGCGGCATTCCGGACGGCACCCACTGGCGTGACCGACTGCATGGCCGAGCGGGCGCGTTCCCTGCGCGAGGGCTTCGCGGCTTCGAGCGCGGCGATGTCAGCCTCTGCCACTTCGCAATTTATCGGGGCTGCGAGGAGCGCGTCGCGCTCCTTGTGGCTTGTGGCGCACCCGGCGACGAGTGCGACAAGGGGAATGATGACGAGTTTCATCGGCAAGGTCCTTCCATGCGTCAGGCGTGAGCGGTTTGGGTTGACGGTTTGCGGCGGCCAAGGGCGAGAGACGCCGGAACGAGCAGCAGGATCAGCGTGCTGGCAAACAGGATCCCGAAGGCGAGGCTGACCGCCATCGGGATCAGGAACTGTGCCTGGATGCTCGTCTCCGAGATCATCGGGACGAGGCCGATAAAGGTGGTCATGGTGGTGATCAGGATCGGCCGGAAGCGCCGGCTGACCGCTTCGACGATATTGTCGAGCCGGTCGCCGCCCTCTTTCTCGCGTTGATTGAAATAATCGATGAGCACGATGCTGTCATTGATGATCACGCCAGACAGGGCGACCACGCCGAACAGCGACAGGAAAGAGAGGTCAAAACCGAGCAGCATGTGGCCGAGGATCGCGCCGACAAGTCCGAAGGGAATGATCGCCATGATCACCAGCGGCTGGAAATAGGAGCGCAGAACGCTGGCGATCAGCGCGTAGATGGCGAGCATGGCGATGAGGAAATTGCGGATGAGCCCGGCCATTTCCTCGGCCTGGCTGCGCGCCTGGCCTTCCGAGGAGATGCGCAGCCGCGGATATTCACTGCGCAGCTGCGCAAGCGTATCAGCCTCAAGCAGGGCCGTGACATCGTTGGGCGTGGTGACCGCATCGTCGACATCAGCGCTGATGGCAATCACGCGCTGGCCATCCACCCGGTCGATGGTGACGAAACTGCGCGTTTCCTCGATGCTCGCCACCGTGCTGAGCGCGATTTCCTCGCCATTGGGAAGCGGGATGCGCAGGCGGGCCAGGTCAACAAGGCTCCGGCGATCGCTTTCGGGAAAGCGGACCACCACCTCGATCTCTTCGCCATCGCGCTGGAACCGCTGGACCTCTTCGCCGAAATAGGACCGGCGGATGCTGCGCGCGAGATCGTCCACGGTGAGGCCAGCGGCGATACCGGCGGGCGTGAGCGCGAACTCGATCTGCCGCTTGCCCGGCTGGGCGGTGGTCTCGATCTCGCTGACCCCGTCAATGACGCCCATGCCAGCGACAAGCCGCTCCCCCGCCCGGAGCAAGATGTCATCATTGGGATGCGACAGGTTGAAACTCACATCGGCGCCAGCCGACAGGCCGGAGGATTCGAATGTCAGGGATTTCACCCCGGGAATCTGACCCACCGCCTCACGCCAGCGCCGCTCGATTTCAGCAGAACCGAGCCCGCGCACCTCAGCCGGGGCAAGCTCCAGCGTCGCGACGGCGACCTCAGTGCGCACCTCGGTGCCGCTTGAGCCAAAGCCCGATGACAGGCGCCCGCCGACCGTGACGGAAAGGGAGCGGTAAAGTCCTGAATCCTCATCGCCGACACCCTCACCAAGCGCGTCGATCACGCGCTGCATGGCCGCTTCGGTCTGCTCGAAGGAAGCGCCGGCGGGCATTTCCAGCGCGACGCTGATCTCATCACCCTCCACATAGGGAAAGAAGATGAAGCGGACATGCCCGCCGGACAGGAGCCCCGA
>CAYXQV010000293.1:0-3118 GCA_964467505.1 uncultured Hyphomonadaceae bacterium
ACCAGCGGCCCGGACGGCGGCAACTGGCCAAGGCGCGCAGGGTCATAGCGCACATCAAGCTCCAGCAGGCGCATTGCCGCATCCCAGAATGGCGTGTCCCGGGCAAGCTGCGTGCGATAGCGATCATACAGCGACTTTATCGTCCGCTGGCCCGACAGTCGCTCGACCGTGCGCACAACCGCCCGGCTTACCGGATGGCTGAAATAGGCGGCATAAGAAAGGTCGGGCGTCGTTTCCATGTTTTCCGAGAATTGCGTTTTCCGCGCGCCCAATCAAGCCGGTTCGGTGGTCAGGGCGACAAACACATCTTCAAGATCGGGTTCCTCGGTCGCGAGGTCCTCGATCCCGACACCCGCCGCGCGCACCTGTTCCAGCAATCTTCCGATACCGGTTTCGCCCGCGTGGAAATGTATCGCCAGCGCGCCATCGGGACGGATGCTTGCATCAAGGCCGGCAAGTTCCGCCGGCACGGCTGCCAGCGGCTCGCGCGGAAAGATCGTCAGCGTCTTGCGATCCAGTCGCTGCAGCAATTGCCCGGTCGGTTCGCAGGCGATGATCTCGCCATGATTGACGATTGCGATATCGTCGCACAGCTCTTCGGCCTCTTCCAGGTAATGCGTGGTCAGGATGATCGTCGTGCCCGCTGCATGCAGGGCGCGCACATATTCCCACAATGAGCGGCGCAGTTCGACATCGACCCCGGCGGTTGGCTCATCAAGGATCAACACGGGCGGGTTGTGCACCAGCGCCTTGGCCACCATCAGCCGGCGCTTCATCCCGCCCGAAAGCTGGCGCACATAGGCATCCTTCTTGTCGTCGAGGCCAACCGCTTTCAGGATCTCTATCGAGCGTCGCTCGCGCCGGGGCACGCCATAGAAACCGGCCTGCAGTTCCAGTGCCTCGAGCGGCGTGAAGAACGGGTCCATGGAGATTTCCTGGTTGACCACGCCGATTGCCGCCCGGCTCGCGCGGGGCTTTTGGTCTATGTCCATGCCCCAGATGCGTACCGTGCCCGACGTCTTGGTCACAAGGCCGGCCAGAATGTTGATGAAGGTCGACTTGCCCGCACCATTGGGGCCAAGCAAGCCAAAAATCCTGCCGCGCGGGACCTTCAGGTCAAGCGCCTTCAGAGCGCGCTTTTCCGGCATCTTTCCAGACGCCGCATAGACCTTTTCAAGGCCGATCGCCTCGATCGCATATTCAGGCAATTGTCCGGTATTCACCGCCATGGCAGCCAGCTCCTTGTCAGGCTTGTGCTAAGGGCCCATCACCAATAACGTCGTCGCAGCAACGCGCCCGCATCGGTCATGGATTGACGCCCAAGCTGAGCACAAATAGTGGAGAGCGACAATTCGCGATCCAGGATTGCCTGCACATGACCCACCCGCTTGCCCCGATCAACCCGCCTGAGACCCTTGTGGTCGAAACACGTCGCGTATCGTGTGACGGCGGCGGCGGTGCGCTCGGCCATCCGATGGTCTGGTACGAGATGGGCGAGGAGGATTTCGTCGCCTGCAAATATTGCGACCGGCGCTTTGTCCTGAAGGGCGGAAAGCTCGACCCGGCCCGTCAGCCGGGCTGAAGCCCAAGCCCGGCACTCAGCCCCGCCCGGATCTGTTCGAGTGTGTGAATTTCGTCAATGGCCCAGCGCGGCTGACCCCCGAGCATGTCCTGGTGCAGCACCATGATCATCAGGGGCGCAAGCATTGCGAGACTGGCCGCGCGCAGCACGGGGCGGGGACATTGCGCCGGTGATACGCCCTCCAGACTGTCCTCGATTGCCCCAAGGCTGGGCTCGAGGACATGTTCCAGATAGGCCTCGCCGACAACCGGATCGGCAAGCCCTTCGATCAGGCCAAAGGCATGTGCGCGTATTTCTGCACGCTGGCGAAGACCGTTGAGTGACCCGGCAAGCTGATCGTCAAGCAGGCGCGCCAGCGTATTGTCCTCCACCCGGTCTGTGTCCTGGGCGCGGACGCGGCGGCCCAGGCATTCAAGTATCGCCACGACAAGACCCTGCCGGTCGGAGAAATAGTGTCTCAGCGTCGGCTCGGACGCCCTGGCGGCCCTTGCGAAGCCACGCAGCGAGGGGCGCTGGACGCCTGCCTGAAGCGCAAAATCGCAAAGACAATCGAGAAGCGCCTCGCGCTTTTCTGCAAAATCGTGGTTCCTGACCCCCGCTGGCCTCGGCATGTGTTTCCCCCTTCGACCCCGGCAGGGACACTTCTCTGGCCCCAGTTCACCGAATTGCGGTCGTTTATGACACCATTATGGAGAACTGCAAAAGAAACGGGAGGCGGGAGCCGGGATGAGCAGCCCGGCCCCGGCACAGGCAATGCCGGGCAAGCGGATTTCATGGCCTCGCTGAGCGGCGCCAGATTGCCGATATGGCAATCGCCGGGAACCGCATCGATTTTCATCTTTCCGTCATCAAATTCGCCGGCATGCGTGATAGGCCGGCGCCATCAATCGCGGAGTGACCGTCTCATGAATACCGTTCGTTTTCTCCTGTTGTTTGCCGGCATCACGGTGTGCTGGGGCGTCATCGCGCATGCCCATCCAGACCATGAGAAGGTTTCTGCACCACCCTGGCAGCAGGCATCCGCATGGCCAGACCGCATTGTCGTCACGCTTCCTGAAAATCCTTCGCGTTCCTTTGCCGTCACCTGGCGAACCTCTTCGCGGGTTGAGGAGACGTTTGCAGAGATCGCCCTTGCGACGCCGGATGCACGTTTCGACCTGGCGGCGCGGCGTGTGCCTGCGCGCACGGAGACACTGGAGCTGGCAAAGGTTGAACGCCTTGGGGCGGCCGCTGAAATCGAGTGGAACAGCCAACTGGAGCCTGTAAATTATCATTCGGTCGTGTTGCGTGATCTCCAGCCCGATACGCTCTATGCCTATCGCGTTCGTGGCGCCGAGAACAACTGGAGCGAATGGTATCAGGTGCGCACTGCCGCCGAATCCGGCCCGATCACATTCATTTACATGGGGGATGCGCAAAACGGGCTGCTTTCCCACTGGTCGCGGACAATCAGGAGCGCATTCCAGACCGCGCCGGATGCACGCTTCATCCTGCATGCGGGCGACCTGGTGAACCGGGCATCCAGGGATCTTGAAT
>CAYXQV010000294.1:0-3093 GCA_964467505.1 uncultured Hyphomonadaceae bacterium
GGGCGACTTTCAGCCTTGTCGATCTTGTTGACCGCCACAATCGGGCGCAGGCCGACCTTGAGCGCCTTGGAGACCACGAATTTCGTCTGCGGCATCGGCCCTTCCGCGGCATCGACGAGAACGATTGCACCATCCACCATGTGCAGGATGCGCTCGACTTCGCCGCCAAAATCGGCGTGTCCCGGCGTGTCCACGATGTTGATCCGTGTGTTGCCCCAGACAACCGAAGTGGTCTTGGCAAGGATGGTGATCCCGCGCTCGCGCTCGATATCATTGGAGTCCATTGCCCGTTCGGCAATCTGCGCATTCTCGCGATAAGTGCCGGACTGTTTCAGCAATTCATCGACCAGTGTCGTCTTGCCGTGATCGACATGGGCGATGATCGCGATATTGCGCAGGGAGGTGGTTTCGGACATGGAAAGGGGCTTTTCGTGATGCGGCTCTTGTGTTGCGGCGCACATACACGCGCTTGCCGGGCTTGGCTATGGCCTGAACCCTTCCCCGGCTGCGTTGTTGCAGCCGGGCAATCAGTTCGTGTCCCCGCGAGCGGTCGGTTCAGCCCGCGATGCGCGGCACATAATCCTGGTCGCCCTGCCGCTTGCGCTCGCGTTTGCGGGCCGGCTGGAAGGCGATGCGGGCATGATCGGCGCAGTAGGGTCCGCAATTTGCCCGGCGACCGCAGAACGCGAAGTCCGGGTCGCCCGGGTCGCCGATCGGCCATTTGCACATGGACGCACTGAGGTTTAGGACATTGGCCGTCTCGCCATTGTCGAGTGCCAGGGGTTCCAGTTTCTCCACTTCGTCGCGCGCCGTGCTCGCTGTCTGCGGAACGGGTGCGCGGGGCGCATCGCTTGTTGCGCTGAGCGGTTCAGGTTGCAGGCGCGGTTTCGGACGGGCAAGGCGCGGTGGGCGCTTGACCGGACGCGAGGGCGTCGTGCGCCCCGACAGGCCCAGCCTGTGGACCTTTCCGATCACCGCATTGCGGGTGACCCCGCCGAGCTGGTTTGCGATCTGGGAGGCCGAATGCCCCTCGGTCCACAGCTTCTTGAGAATTTCCACACGTTCTTCGGTCCAGGCCATGTTTTTTCTCCTTGCCCCGAAATATCAGCTACCAGATATTGTGGTGGTCAAATCCAAGCCACCCCGCTTATGTCCAGATGTCGTACCGAAATCGAAACGAACGTACAATATCGAGTAATCTTTTATCAACAGGAATCCATATCTAGAGGGTGCTTGCCAGGCTGCCCCGATGAAAAACCGGTCGCCAGACCGCCCGGCAGGTCCTATCTGTGGCGCCATGAGTGATAACGTCCTGACAAATGATCCGATCGCCCGCCTCGACGTGGCCGCGGATGTGACAATTGGCACGCCGCGCGAGTATGGGCTCATGAACTGGCTGGGCCTGCTGACGCTTTACCGGCGCGAGGTCGGCCGGTTCCTGAAAGTGTGGATGCAGACGCTGTTCGCGCCGGTCATCACGACGCTGCTGTTCATGACGGTGTTCAAGCTGGCCTTCGGAGACCGCGGCCAGCTGACCGGCGATTTCGAGGGGCTCATCTACAACGATTTCCTAGCCCCCGGGCTCGTGGTGATGGCGATCCTGCAGAATGCGTTCCAGAACACATCCTCCTCGCTGACCATATCAAAGATCCAGGGCAGCCAGGTGGATTTCCTGATGCCACCGCTCTCGCCGCTGGAACTGACAATCGGTTTTATCGCCGGAGCGGCAACGCGCGGGCTGCTGGTGGCACTCATAGCGGGCGCCGCGATCCATTTTTCGGGCACATTGATCTGGCTTGTCACGCTTGGCCAGGTCAGCGTGGACAGCCTGGCGAGCCTCGATATCCAGCATGCCTGGGCGGTGTTGTATTTCGGAGCCTGCGCCGCGATCATGCTGGCTGCCCTCGGCGCAATGGGCGGCATCTGGGCCGACAAGTTCGACCATCTCGCCGCGATCACCAATTTCGTCATTGTGCCGCTGACCTTCCTGTCGGGCACATTCTACGACATCAAGGTGATGATCGAACCGTTCTACACGATCGCTCTGTTCGACCCGTTCTTTTACCTGATTGACGGGTTCCGCTACGGCTTCCTGGGGGTCGCCAACTCGTCTCTCTCGGTCGGCGTGCCCGTGGCGGGACTGCTGTCAATCGTGGCAAGCATCGGTGTCTGGGCGATGTTCCGGTCGGGCTACAAGCTGAAGGCCTGAGCGGTTTCAGGCGACCTGCTCGACCCGGGCCAGGTCGAGAATGCTGATCGTGTCGAGCGCCGGCTGAAGAGCAGAGCGCATCGCGTCAAAACTGGGGCCATAGAAGTACAGCGCGATTTCACGCTCGCCGTGCCAGTAGCCGCGATAGCTGCCATCATCGCCGAGAAGGCGTGCGCATTCAGCTTTCACGTCGTTGATGTCGGTGGTCTCGTAGACGTCGTCAGGCAGGTCCGTTGCATTGATGAACAGGCCAAGCCCCTCATTGCGCCCGAAGGGGATTTCGCGGCCGGACGTTTCGAGAATGAGTTTCGATCCCTTGGGCGCGCCTTGCCGGTCAAGCGCCACGATGATCCGGGCAAGCGATTCAGCCGACAGGGTGTCGAGGCGGATTTCGAGATCGCAATGCGCGATCCCGGCCGGCTCATCGGCAAGCTGCGTGGCGCCGCCGGTGATCTGTCCGATCGATTTTGCCGCCATCATCGCATCGAGCGGGGCTTCGTAATGGTGGTAACGGTCGATGGGCTGGGTGCGCGAATTCAGGCGCGCTGTGACACATTGCGGTGCGGTTGCGTCGGCGCCTTGCCAGCGTTTCCAGAAATCGAGTTTCAGCCCGAACATTTGCCTGCCCCGCTTGGTGACCGTCCGCAGTCTGGATAACCGGTCGAGGTGAACAGCCATTTGCGCGGGTCGGACGAATTTCAGGCATCGCCGAACCATCGGCCACAAAAAAGCCCCGCAGCGCGAAGCTGCGGGGCCGTTTCAGGTGTGGTGAGGCTGTGGTCGCTAATCGCGCGACATCAGCGACAGGATGATCGTGAACATGTTGTAGAACAGGATGAAGAAGTTCAGCGCACCCCAGTTCGTCATCACCGCCATCGAGCGGG
>CAYXQV010000295.1:0-3084 GCA_964467505.1 uncultured Hyphomonadaceae bacterium
CCGGAGATGTGTTAAGCTTTATTGATTTGCTGGGCAAGGCGGCGTCCTCGGCCTGGGCGCAGGGCGGGCTGGCCGCCGCGCTGCACCCCTCCGACAGTCCCGAGCAGCATGCCGCCGACACGGTCGCTGCCGGCGCGGGCCTGGTCGATCCCGTCATTGCCCGCCTGATCGCCGAAGACGGCCCGGCGCGCGTGCGCGACCTCATCGAGATGGGGGTTGCCTTCGACCGGACCGAGGACGGTGCGCTTGCCCTCTCGCTGGAGGCGGCCCACAGCCATCCGCGGGTTGCCCGCGTCGCTGGCGACCTCGCCGGCCGGGCGATCATGGACGCACTGGTCCGCGCGGTGGCGGCCCATCCCCACATCACCATCGTCGAAGGGGTAAAGGCGGTCAGCCTCCTGCAGTCCGAGACCGGAGAGATCGCAGGCATCCTCGCAAGCGACTGGGACGGTCAGACCTCTGCACTGGTCGCAAACGAGACTGTATTGTGCACCGGCGGCTCCGGCGGCTTGTTCGAGGTCACGACCAATCCGGCAAGCGCCCAGGGCGACGGACTGGCCATGGCTGCGCGCGCCGGCGCACTGATTGCCGACCCCGAATTCGTGCAGTTCCATCCCACCGCGATGGATGTCGGGCGCGACCCGGCACCGCTCGCCACCGAAGCGCTGCGCGGCGAGGGCGCCCGTCTCATCGGCAGCGATGGCAGCGCCTTCATGGCCCGCTATCACAGTGATGGCGAGCTTGCCCCGCGCGACGAGGTTGCCCGCGCCATTCATGCCGAACGCGAGGCCGGACGCGGTGCGTTTCTCGATGCGCGGGACGCTGTCGGCGCGGCGTTCCCCGAGCATTACCCGACAGTCTTCTCCGCCTGCCAGGCCGCTGGCATCGATCCGCGCACGCAGCCGATCCCGGTGGCGCCTGCCGCGCACTATCATATGGGCGGCGTTGTTGCCGATATCTGGGGCCAGAGCACGCTGGAGGGCCTGTCAGTATGCGGGGAATGCGCCTCGACCGGCGTGCACGGGGCCAACCGGCTCGCCTCGAACTCACTGCTCGAAGCGGTCGTGTTCGCCCACCGTATAGCACAGCGCCTGCGCGACAGCTCGCTAGACCGGCGCGGTGCCAGCGCGGCGAGCGCGCCTGGCGTGATGGACACAGCTTCGCTGCGGCGCCTGCGCCGTGCCATGCAGGCGAGGTGCGGGGTGGTGCGCGAAGCTGAAGGTCTCACCGAACTTGGCACTGTCATTGCCGGGCTTGCCGCCCAGCATGGCTGGACCAATGCGCTGAGCGCGGCGAAACTGATCTGGTCATGTGCGCTTGCGCGCGAGGAAAGCCGCGGCGGTCATTATCGCAGCGATTTCCCGCAGCCGAGAGAGCCGGCCGAGCGCGTCTTCATTCAGTCCGATCCGGAGGTGTGGCCATGACGCCGCCCGCCCTGCCTGCCATCATTCTCGATCCGATTGTCCGGCTTGCCCTGGTTGAGGATCTCGGACGCGCCGGCGACCTGACCAGCGATGCGACAATACCGGAAGGAACACGGCTCCGCGCGGTTATCCGGGCCCGCAAGCCCGGGCGCCTGGCAGGTCTCGATGCCGCTTCGTATGCGTTACATCTGATCGATCCGGCTGTCGCCATGCAGGTAAAGACACATGATGGCGCCGAACTCGCGGCGGGCTGCGTGATCGCGCGCCTTGAAGGGCCGGCACGCTCGATCCTCACCGCCGAGCGGACAATGCTGAACTTTCTCGGCCGGCTGTCGGGCATCGCCACGCTGACAGCGCAATTTGTCGAACGCATTGCTGACACGCCGGCTCAGATCGTATGCACGCGCAAGACCACGCCCGGTCACAGGGCACTGGAAAAGCGCGCCGTGCGCTGCGGCGGTGGAACCTCCCACCGTTATGGGCTGGATGACGCGATCCTGATCAAGGACAATCATATCGCAGCGTGTGGTTCGATCGCCCGGGCGCTTGAGCGCGCGCGCGCCTATGCCGGCCATCTGCGCATGATCGAGATCGAGGTCGACACGCTGGACCAGCTTGAGGAGGTGATGGAAGACCCGCCCCATGCAGTCCTGCTCGACAATATGGACACCGCAACCCTGACCCGCGCGGTCGGGCGCGTCGCTGGGCGCTGCACGACCGAAGCATCAGGCGGCGTCACGCTCGACACCGTGGCTGCGATTGCCGCCACCGGGGTCGATTTCATCTCGGTCGGTGCGCTGACTCATTCGGCGGAAAACCTTGACCTCGGCATGGATGTAGACTGACCTTCGCCTGACACGACAAAAACCATGAGGCGAGGATAAGGCGATGAGTGAAGCGCGCGGTCGCAAGAGCATTTTCATCACCGGCGCGGCCTCCGGAATCGGTGCCGAAACAGCCCGCTACTTCGCCAGGCGCGGCTGGTTCACCGGCCTGTACGACCTCAATGCGCAGGGCCTCGCGGAAGTCGCCGATGTGATCGGCGGCGGCAATTGCCACATGGCGGTGCTGGACGTGCGCGAGCGCGCGCAATGGACGCACGCTTTGGAGGGTTTCGGGCGCGAGACTGGCGGGCAGATGAACGTGCTGTTCAACAATGCCGGTGTCGGACGTCATGGCTGGTTCGAGGAGATCGCGCCCGAGGATGCCGACTGGATCGTGGATGTGAATGTCAAGGGCGTCATCAACGGGGTCTATGCAGCGCTGCCGCTGCTGCGTGAGACCCATGGCGCGCGGATCATCAATACCGCCTCCACCGCCGGCATGATCGGTTCGCCGCGACTGGCGGTCTATTCAGCCTCCAAATTCGCCGTACGCGGCCTGACCGAAGCGCTTGATGTCGAGTTCAGCGGTCTTGGCATCCGCGTGACCAGCCTGATGCCCTGGTTCGTCGACACCCCCATTCTCGATATCGGCGCCAGCGAGGGGGCGAATGTGAAAATGGCCGACGAAATCCGCGCCGCCGGCCAATCTGTCTACTCCGTCGAGGATGCTGCGGCGAAGGTCTGGGAAGCTGCCCATGGCGATGAGGTTCATTACATGGTCGGCAAGGAGGCCGAACGCGCCCGCTTTGCCCAGCGCTTCCTGCCCAAACGCCTCA
>CAYXQV010000296.1:0-3067 GCA_964467505.1 uncultured Hyphomonadaceae bacterium
TGATGAGCGTTCGCGCCGTCAATTCCCTGTCGCACTATACCGACTGGGGCATCGGTCATGTCCATTCCGGCGCGCTCGGCTGGGTCGGCTTCATCAGCTTCGGTGCACTCTACTGCATGACGCAATGGGTCTGGAAGCGTGAGCGACTGTTCTCGTTGCGGCTCGTGGAATGGCACTTCTGGGTCGCGACCCTCGGCATCATTCTCTACATAACCTCGATGTGGGTGTCGGGCATCATGGAAGGCCTGATGTGGCGCGCCTACAATGAGTTCGGCTTCCTTGAATACAGCTTTGTGGAAACCGTCGAAGCCAAGCATATCAGCTACATCATCCGCTCGCTCGGCGGTGTGCTCTACCTCGCAGGTGCCCTGATCATGGCTTACAACCTCGTGCGCACCGCCAGGGGCGATCTCGAACTCACGCCCAGCGAAAAACGTGCCCGCCGGGAGGCCCAGCGCCTCCAGCCGGCTCAATAGGGAGGCATGGGAAAATGCTCAGCAAACATGGCCTGCTTGAACGCCACTCGATCCTGCTCACCGTCACAATTCTCGTGGTGGTGGCGATCGGCGGCATCATCGAAATCGCTCCGCTCTTCTACATGAAGAACACCATCGAGAAGGTGGTGGGCATGCGGCCCTACACACCGCTGGAGCTCGCCGGGCGCAATATCTATGTCCGCGAGGGCTGCTATGTCTGCCACTCGCAGATGGTGCGCCCGCTGCGCGACGAGGTGGAACGCTACGGACACTACTCGCTGGCTGCGGAGTCGATGTACGACCATCCCTTCCAGTGGGGATCGAAACGGACAGGGCCCGACCTTGCGCGCGTCGGCGGCAAGTATTCCGACGACTGGCATGTCGATCACATGACGGACCCGCGTTCTGTTGTCCCGGAATCGATCATGCCGCCCTATGCCTTCCTGATGGACAAGGAACTCAAGCATGAGCGCATCGCCGACCACCTGAAGACCCAGCGCTTCCAGGGCGTGCCCTACACAGACGCGATGATCGAGAATGCCGTGGCCGATCTGAGGGCGCAGGTCGATCCGAATGCGGATTTCGACGCGCAAGACGGGCTGATCGCACGCTATGACGAGGCGTCGGGCCGCACTGGCACGGTGCAGATGCGCGATTTCGATGGCAATCCCGACAAGATCACCGAGATGGATGCTGTCATCGCCTATCTGCAGATGACCGGCACACTCGTCGATTTCTCGGTCTACGAGGCCGACGATCTTGAGAACCTGCGCTAGGAGGCATGATCGCAAATGTATGAAGCACTTTCGCGTTTCGCACAGACCGGCGGGCTGGTCTATTTCATCATGCTGTTTGCCGGCGCACTGACCTACGCTCTCTGGCCAAGCAACCAGGAGAAATTCGACGAAGCCGCACAGCTTCCGCTTGTGGACAAGGAGCCAGGCGATGAGTGAACACGACAGGGAAATCGACGACCACACCGGCGTTGAGACCACCGGCCATGAGTGGGATGGCATCAAGGAACTCAACAACCCGCTGCCGCGCTGGTGGCTGTATGTCTGGTATGGCACGATTGCCATATCCGTCATCTACTGGGTGCTGATGCCCGCCTGGCCAGCCCTTCCCGGTACCGGCGGCGGCCACACACCGGGCATTCGCGGCCATTCAGACCGCGCCGTGGTCGCCGGGCAGATGGCCGACATGCGGGCCGAACGGGCCGAGCGCGGCGCACGGCTGATGAGCACGTCCCTTGAAGGCATCGAGAGTGACAATGAACTGCTGCAGTTTGCGCAGGCGGCAGGCGAAAGTGCGTTTGGCGACAATTGCGCGACCTGCCACGGCTCGGGCGGGCGCGGGGCCAAGGGCTATCCGGCCCTGGTCGATGATGTCTGGCTCTGGGATGGAACGCTCGAAGGCATCGAATACACGCTTCTGCACGGCATCCGTCATGAGCCCGACCCCGACACCCGCTTTTCCCTGATGCCCGCCTATGGACGCGACGGGATCCTCAGCAATGACGAGGTGGGGATCATGACCGACTATGTCCTGCATCTTTCAGGCGAAGAGGTCGATGGCGACACGATCGCGCGCGGCGATGAAATCTGGCAGATGCACTGCTCGGCCTGTCATGGCGCGAACGGCACCGGTGACAAATCGCAGGGCGCGCCCAATCTCACCGACGCGGTGTGGCTGTATGGCGGCGATGAGGCCGACATCCGCAACACCATCTACAATGCCCGTAATTCGCACATGCCCGCCTGGAGTGACCGGCTGGATGAGCCGACGATCAAGGCACTGGCCGTATATGTTCACGGGCTCGGCGGAGGCGAGTGATCCTGGATGGCTGACACAGCCCAGCCTGAAGCGACCGGCAAGCGCAAGGTGACCCTCATTTCGGGCCCCCAGGGGTCCGGCGGCAACGGATCGCACGAGCCCGAAAAGCTCTACAAGGCGCGCGAGAAGATCTATCCGAAACTTGCACATGGCCGGTTCCGGACGGTGAAATGGACCCTGATGGCGATTGCCATGGTCGTTTATTACGGGCTGCCCTGGGTGCGCTGGCCACGCGGTGAGGGCGCGCCCGACCAGGCGGTGCTGGCCGATTTTGGCGGCGAACGCTTCTACTTCTTCTTCATCGAGATCTGGCCGCAGGAAGTCTATTATATCACGGGCCTGCTGATCCTGGCCTCGCTCGGCCTGTTCCTCGTCACCTCGCTGTTCGGGCGGGTCTGGTGCGGCTATGCCTGTCCGCAAACGGTGTGGACTGACATCTACATCATGGTCGAGCGGTTCTTCGAGGGTGACCGCGCTGCGCGCATGCGGCTCGACGCCGCGCCGATGAGCCTCAACAAGGCCGCGCGCAAGACCGCCAAGCATGCCGTCTGGTTGTTCGTCGCCTTCTTCACCGGCGGCGCGCTGATCATGTACATCTATGACGCGCCGACGCTTGTCGCCGAATTCTGGGTCGGCCAGGCGCCGATCTCGTCTTATGTGCTTGTGGGGATCCTGACCTTCACGACCTATTCGCTGGCCGGGCTGATGCGCGAGCAGGTCTGCACCTATATGTGCCCATGGCCGCGCATCCAGGCGGC
>CAYXQV010000297.1:0-3064 GCA_964467505.1 uncultured Hyphomonadaceae bacterium
GGGGAAGTGCCCCGAAGGGGCGATGGGGGCATAACGGACTCGCAATTCATGAAATTGCGCCTTGTGGCAGGTACGAGGGTTGCCCCCTCCGACCCGCTACGCGGGCCACCTCCCCCGCAGGCGGGGGAGGATAAATTGCGTATTGACGTATCTTCCCCCGCTCGCGGGGGAAGTGCGCCGAAGGGGCGATGGGGGCATAACGGTCTCTCAACTTGTGAGACAGCCGCCTTATGACTGGCTCTGGAGGGCCACCTCCCCCGCAGGCGGGGGAGGATAGTAGCCTCGCCCGCCCCCCTCATCCTGAGCGAAGTCGAAGGGCCCGGCGAGCAAGGGCGAGGATTGGACCTGGTCTTTCAGGTGAGGTCCTTCTCAACGTCAACAGCACGTTAACCGCGACGTGCGCAAAAAACAAAATGACGTCCCGCCTTGCTGCCTTCGGGCTTGCTGCCCTGATGCTGTATTTCGCCTTCCATGCCTTTGCCGGGGACACCGGGCTGGGTCACTGGAGCGACCTGCAGGCGCGGCTCGCCGACAAACGCGCCGAACTCGCAGCCCTCGAAAACGAGATCACGGCGCTGGAACGTAATATTGAACGCCTGACCCCCGGCAGTGTCGACCCCGATTACATAGAGAGACTGGCGCGCGAAAAGCTCGCTTTCGTCTATCCAAACGAGTTCATCCTTGTGCAAGAGGATGAACACACGCGCTAACATATGCATTTTTGCATATTGGAAATGACTGGACTGCCCGTTCCTGCTGCGACACACTGGGGTGAAAAGAACGGGCCGGAGCGCACATGGCAAAATCGACGAAAAAGACGCGAGACCCTGTCGAGGCGATCTCGAAGACACAATTGCTGGAATTCTACCGGGCGATGCTGCTCATCCGCCGCTTCGAGGAGCGCGCCGGCCAGCTTTACGGCATGGGCCAGATTGCCGGCTTTTGCCATCTTTATATCGGCCAGGAAGCGGTCGTCACCGGCATGCAGGCCGCTATCAGTGACGGCGACCAGGTGATTACCGGCTATCGTGACCATGGCCACATGCTTGCCTGCGGGATGGATCCCAACGGCGTCATGGCCGAGCTGACAGGCCGGGCGGACGGCTATTCGCGCGGCAAGGGCGGCAGCATGCACATGTTCTCGCGCGAGAAGAACTTTTTCGGCGGTCATGGCATTGTCGGCGCGTCAGTCCCGATCGGCACCGGGCTCGCCTTTTCGAACAAATACCGCGAGAGCGACCGGGTCTGCCTGACCTATTTCGGCGACGGGGCAACCAATCAGGGCCAGGTCTACGAGGCCTTCAACATGGCGTCCCTCTGGGACTTGCCGGTAGTCTATGTGATCGAGAACAACCAGTACGCCATGGGCACCTCGGTCGAGCGTTCATCTGCGGAAACCGAACTCTACAAACGCGGCATCAGCTTCGAGATCGAAGGCGAGCAGGTCGATGGCATGGATGTGCTGGCAGTGAAGGCCGCCGGCGAGAAAGCCGTGGAACACGCCCGCTCGGGCAAGGGGCCGTATATCCTGGAGATGAAGACCTATCGCTATCGCGGCCACTCGATGAGCGATCCTGCAAAATACCGCAAGCGCGAGGAGGTCGATGATATGCGCGAGCACCGTGACCCGATCGAAAGCCTGAAGGCCCGCATGGTCGCCGCAGACAAGGCAAGCGAGGAAGAACTCAAGGAGATCGACAAGGACATCAAGGCGCAGGTCAAGGACGCGGCCGATTTCGCGCTGGAGAGCCCCGAGCCGGACGCGGCGGAGCTGTGGACGGATGTTTTGCGCGAAGTGGAGGCCGGCTGATGCCAATGGAACTGTCTTATCTCACCTCGAGCGTGATCGTCTTTCTGTTGATGATCCTCGTCCAGGGTGCATTTTCCAACCGCCAGCACACGCCCAAGCAGCTCGCGGGAAATCGTGATGACCTGCCGGCTGACAATGTCCGCGTCGCACGCGCCAAACGCGCCAACCAGAACATGATCGAGGCGCTGGTCCTGTTTGCCCCGCTGGTGCTGGTCGCCGTGGTCACTGACCGCACGAATCAGTGGACGGAGATCGGCGCAGGCCTCTTCCTGGCGGCGCGCATTGCCTATGCCCCGCTTTACTGGTTCGGCGGCGGGCCCCTGCGCTCACTGGCATGGTCGATTGGCCTGCTCGGAACGCTGATGATCCTGTTTCAAATCCTGCCCTTCACGGGAGCCGCCTGAATGTCCGTCGATATCCTGATGCCTGCCCTTTCGCCGACCATGGAGGAGGGTACGCTCTCCAAATGGCTCAAGAAGGAGGGCGACACCGTATCCAGCGGCGATGTGATCGCCGAGATCGAAACCGACAAGGCGACGATGGAGGTTGAAGCTGTCGATGAGGGCACGCTGGCGAAAATCCTTGTGGCTGAGGGCACTGAAGGTGTGAAAGTGAATGCGGTGATTGCGGTTCTTGCCGAGGACGGCGAAGACGCAGACGCAGTCGAGGCAAAGGGCGATGGCGCTGCGGGCGCGCCGGCTGAAAGTGCCGCCGAAAGCACTGGCAGGCCTGCTGAACGCACGTCGTCAAACCAAGCCCCGGCCCCCGCGCAGAGCCCGGATACCGCCACGCCAGCCGATCCCGACCTTCCCGAAGGCACGAGCTTCACCGACACCGCCCTGCGCGACGCCCTGCGCGATGCGATGGCTGAGGAAATGCGCCGGGATGAGACGGTCTTCGTGATGGGCGAGGAGGTCGCCGAATATCAGGGTGCCTACAAGGTGACGCGCGAATTGCTGCAGGAATTCGGCCCGCGCCGCGTGGTTGACACTCCGATCACAGAGCATGGCTTTGCCGGGCTTGGCGTAGGTGGGGCCTCTGGCGGGTAGAAGCCGATTGTCGAGTTCATGACCTTCAACTTCGCGATGCAGGCCATCGACCATATCATCAATTCGGCTGCCAAGACGCTGTACATGTCCGGCGGCCAGATGGGCTGCCCGATCGTGTTTCGCGGTCCCAATGGTGCGGCCAGCCGCGTCGGCGCGCAGCACAGCCAGGACTATTCGGCCTGGTATGGCCAGGTGCCGGGCCTGA
>CAYXQV010000298.1:0-3057 GCA_964467505.1 uncultured Hyphomonadaceae bacterium
CCCTTCGCGATCCTCGAACGGATCGTGTTCGGCGACGAGATGGCCGGGCGTGATCTCGACAAGTTTCGGCTGGTATTGCTCTGCATCGGGATCATCGATGAGTTTCGATTTGAGAAACCGCAGGCTTGCGCGGCTGTCGAGCGGGCTTGGCAGGTCACCGCTGAGTTTCACCCGCTCGCGCGCCTTTTCGCTGTCGGGATCGGCTCGTGGCACTGCAGAGATCAGCGCACGGGTATAGGGGTGGCGCGCCTGGCTATAGATGGCCTCGCGCGAGGCCAGTTCGACGACCCGGCCCAGATAGAGCACCATCACCCTGTGGCTTATCTCGCGCACCACCGACAGGTCGTGACTGATGAACATCATGGCGAGGCCGAATTCCTTCTGCAGCCGGATGAGCAGGTCGACCACCTGCGCCTGGACCGAGACGTCGAGCGCCGAAACCGCCTCGTCGCAAATGACAAGTTCCGGTTCCACGATCATCGCCCGCGCGATGCCGACACGCTGGTTCTGACCGCCCGACAACTCGTGCGGATAGCGGTTGATCAGCGCCGGATCGAGGCCGACACGCGGCAGGATCTCACGCACCTTCGCCTCGCGCGCGGTATTGTCGAGATGGCGGGCATGCACGGTCAGCGGCTCGGAGATGGAGCGTCCGATGGTCATGCGCGGATCAAGACTGGCCAGCGGGTCCTGGAACACGATCTGCAGGTCGTCGCGCAGGTCCACCATCTCCTGGCGCGAGGCGCTGGCAATGTCGCGTCCGAGCCAGGCGACAGTGCCCGAGGTCGGCGGGACAAGTTGCAGGACAGCGCGCGCAAGCGTGGACTTGCCGCATCCGCTCTCCCCGACAATTCCGAGCGTCTCGCCGGGCCTGAGGTCGAAACTCACGCCATTGACCGCCTTGAGCGGCTTCGTCCGGCCGAACAGTCCCCCTCTGGTCCTTACGGGGAAATGCACCGCCATGTCGCGGACCTGCAGGGCCGGCGTAATGCCTGTCTCCGGCGGCGGGCCCAGCGTCGGGCGGCCTTCGCGGTTGGGCTGGTCGATGCGGGGCACCGCATCCAGCAGCATCTTCGTGTAATCGTGCGTGGGACGGTAGAAAATATCCGCGGCCGGACCGCGCTCGACAATCTCGCCATATCGCATCACCACGACATCATCACACATGCGCGCGACAACGCCCATGTCATGGGTGATCAGGACGATTGCCGTTCCGGTCTCGCGTTTCAGATCGTCCATGAGGTCGAGCACCTGCGCCTGCACGGTGACATCAAGCGCGGTGGTCGGCTCGTCGGCGATCAGCAGTTCCGGGTCGCACAGCATGGCAATGGCAATCATGACGCGCTGGCGCATGCCGCCTGAAAGCTCGTGGGGGAACTGGTCGAGCCGGCTTCGCGCTTCGGGGATGCGGACATTTTCCAGCCAGTCGATGCAATGGCGGTCTGCCACCTCTCCCTTCATGTTGCGGTGCAGGGCGAGGACTTCGCGCATCTGCGAACCGACAGTCATGTGCGGGGTGAGTGAGGTGAGCGGATCCTGGAAGATCATCGACATGCGCGCGCCGCGGATCTTGCGCAATGTGTTGGCATTCGCGCCGAGCAGTTCGGTGTCGCGGAAACGGATGCTGCCCGCAATGTCGCCATTGTCGGCGATCAGGCCCATGGCGGCAAGCGCGCTCTGGCTCTTGCCGGAACCGCTTTCGCCGACAATGCCGAGGCATTCGCTGGCCCTGACATCGAAGTTTATACCCCTGACAGCTTCAACGAGCCCGTCGGGGGTCTGGAAACTGACGGTCAGGTCACGCGCACGCAGCACAGTCTGGTTCATGGTGCCTATCGGGGCTGAAGGTCGTGAAAATGTCAATTGCGACATCGCAGGAGCGGCAGATTGTCTCCTGAACCCACTTGCCGCCGGCCTTGCAAGGGTGATCAATACAAGCCAATCAGAGCCTTATCGGAGGAACCGCCCAATGCCCGTGCTGAATTACCTGACGACCTGCATTTTTGACCATGGTGCGCTGAAACAATTGCCGAAGACGCTGAAGGGGCTGGGTGGCGAGCGACCCTTTATCGTGACCGATCCAGGCATCAAGGCTGCGGGACTGCTGGACCGGGTGACGGGCGCTATGGAAAGCGAGCCTGCCGGCATCTTCGCGCAGACCGAGCCGAACCCGACCGAAAGACAGGCGCGCGAAGCGACGCAGGCCTACAAGGCGTCAGGCGCCGACAGCCTGATCGCGCTGGGGGGTGGCTCCAGCATGGACATGGCCAAGATTGTCGGCCTGATGGCGACCCATGATGGCCCCTATGAGCAGTATGGCGCGCTCAAGGGCGGGGCGCGCAAGATCGGTAAGATCCCGCCGCTCGTCGCCATTCCGACGACCGCCGGCACTGGCTCGGAAGTCTCGGTCGGCGCGGTGGCCATCCTCGACAATGGCACCAAGGAGACAATCGTCTCGCCCAACCTGATCCCGGCCACGGCGATCTGCGACCCGGACCTGACACTTGGCCTGCCAGCCGGACTGACGGCGGCGACCGGCATGGATGCCGTCACCCATTGCATCGAGGCGGTGCTCAGCCCCAACCTGAACCCGCCGGCCGAGGGCATAGGCTATGACGGGGTGCACCGCGCGGTGGCCAATGGCTGGCTGAAGCGCGCGGTTGCCGATGGCTCCGACCCTGAAGCGCGCTGGAACATGATGATGGCGAGCTATGAAGGCGCGCTGGCCTTCGTCAAGGGCCTTGGCGGGGTGCATGCGTTGTCCCATGCGGCCGGACGGCTGCACGAGAAACGCCTGCACCACGGCACGCTGAATGCGATCTTCCTTCCCCATCTGCTGCGCGAGAACAAGGGCGCGGCCGATGAGAAATATGCCCGCCTCGCTTTCGCGATGGGGCTGCCGGAGGGCGCTGACCTGGCCGAGGCGATCGAGAGGCTGAATGAGGAAATCGGCATTCCGGCGCGCCTGTCTGCGATTGGCCTGGAAGCTGGTGATGGCCCGGCAATTGTCGATTATGCGCTGAAGGATCTTGCGCACCTGTCAAATGCCAGGCCGCT
>CAYXQV010000299.1:0-3030 GCA_964467505.1 uncultured Hyphomonadaceae bacterium
CAGCCGCCTATGCCACGCGCTACCTCGCCAAGAATGTCGTGGCGGCCGGGCTTGCCGACAAATGCGTGATCCAGGTCTCCTATGCCATTGGTGTGTCGCAGCCGCTGTCGATTTTCGTCGACACGTTTGGCACGGGCAAGGCCCCGGAGAGCGACATCGCCGCCAGGCTGCGCGAACTGTTTGATCTCAGCCCCAGGGGAATCCGGACCCATCTCGGGCTTGGCAGGCCAATCTACACACCGACCGCAGCTTATGGCCATTTTGGGCGCGAGCCAGGCGAGGACGGCACCTTCTCATGGGAACAGACTGACCTGGTGGACGCCCTGAAGGACTTGATCTAGAACCGCGATCGACAAGGCTGGCCCGACACTTGCGCGGGCTGGCGCAACACGGGTTCGCAGCCCGCTTTATAGCGGGACATTGTGCCGGGCTGAAACTGGAGAACTGCTTATGCGCGTTGCAATGATCGGCACGGGTTATGTCGGGCTTGTCTCAGGGGCCTGCTTTGCCGATTTCGGGCATGTGGTGACCTGCGTCGACAAGGACGCCGGCAAGATCGAACGGCTCAACCAAGGTGAGATACCGATCTTCGAGCCCGGTCTGGAAAGTCTTGTTGACAAGAACGTCAAGGAGGATCGCCTCTTCTTCACCACCGAGGCGAAAGACGCCGTCGCCGGGGCCGATGCGGTGTTCATCGCGGTGGGCACGCCCTCGCGCCGGGGCGACGGGCATGCAGACCTGTCCTATGTCTATTCAGCGGCAGAGGAAATTGCCGGGCTGATGGACGGTTTCACCGTGGTCGTGACCAAGTCCACCGTCCCTGTCGGCACTGGCGACGAGGTCGAACAGATCATCTCGAAGACCCGTCCGGACGCGGAATTTGCGGTTGTCTCCAACCCCGAATTCCTGCGCGAGGGCGCCGCGATCAAGGATTTCATGATCCCAGACCGCGTGGTTGTCGGCACCGATGATGAGCGCGCGCGTGAGGTCATGCGCGAGCTTTACCGTCCGCTCTTCCTCAATGAGACACCGATCCTGTTTACCGAGCGGCGCACATCGGAGCTGATCAAGTACGCCGCCAATGCCTTCCTGGCGGTGAAGATCACCTTCATCAACGAGATCGCCGACCTGTGCGAGGCCGTGGGCGCAAACGTCCAGGAGGTCTCGCGCGGCATCGGGCTGGACGGGCGCATCGGCCGCAAGTTCCTCAATGCCGGGCCAGGCTATGGCGGCTCGTGCTTTCCCAAGGACACGCTGGCCCTGACCCGGACCGCACATGACAATGACTGCCCGGTGCGCATCGTCGACACGGTGATCGAGGTCAATGCCGCACGCAAGAAGGCGATGGCCGACAAGGTGATCAGCGCGATGGGCGGGGATGTTTCCGGCAAGACCATCGCCGTGCTGGGTCTTGCTTTCAAACCCAACACCGATGACATGCGCGATGCGCCCTCGCTCGACATCATCCCGGCGCTGACCGCTGCGGGGGCAACAATTCGCGCCTATGATCCCGAGGCCATGGAAGAAGCCGAAAAGCTGATGCCCGACATCACCTATACCGGCACGGTCTGGCAGGCGATCACCGGCGCCGATGCGCTCGTCATCATCACCGAGTGGCACCAGTTCCGTGCCCTCGACCCGGAGCGCCTTAAGGAAAGCCTTGCCGGCAACATCGTCGTCGACCTGCGCAATATCTATGACCCCGATGACATGGCAAAGCGCGGCTTTCGCTATACAAGCGTCGGGCGGCCGACAAACGCATGACCTTGCCGGCTGCCGGGGCGGAGGTCTGAAACAGAGCCGAACAATTCTTGAATTGTGCCCCGCCGGGCTGGCCTGTAGCGCCTTGCCCGGAGAGTTCAGGAGTCTTCAATGCAGTTCATCGACCTGCAGGCCCAGCGCCGGCGCATCGAAACCGAGATCAACACAGCCGTGCAGGCCGTGATAGAGCATGGCCGCTATGTGATGGGCCCTGAAGTTGCCCAGGTGGAGCACCAGCTGGCGGCTTATTGCCAGGCCGCACATTGTGTCTCATGTGCCAATGGCACCGAGGCGCTCGCCCTGCCGCTGATGGCCTGGGAACTCAAACCCGGCGATGCGGTCTTCGTGCCATCATTCACATTCGTGGCGACCGCGCAGGTCGTGCCCTGGCTCGGCGCGGTACCGGTCTTTGTCGATATCGATCCGTATACATATAATATTGATCCCGAAAGCCTGGAAGCGGCCATCGCGGCGGTGCGGGAAGGCGGCAAGCTCAATCCGCGTGCGGTGATCGCCGTTGACCTGTTTGGCCAGCCGGCGGCCTACCCTGCCCTGCGCGAAATCTGCGACGCAAACGGTTTGAAACTGGTCGCTGACAGCGCACAGGGTTTCGGCTGCACACTGGACGGCCATCACCCTGCCCACTGGGCCGATGTCACGACGACGAGCTTTTTCCCGGCCAAGCCGCTGGGCTGCTATGGCGATGGCGGCGCCGTGCTTACCGATGACGCCGCCCTGGCCGAGCGGATCGAATCGCTGCGCACCTATGGCAAGGTCATGACCTCCGACCTCGAGGCCCGATCATTCCGCCACGACCCGAAATACATGAACCTGCGCGTTGGCATGAATTCGCGCCTCGACACGATCCAGGCGGCGATCCTGATTGAGAAAATGAAGATCTTCGATGACGAGATCCAGCGTCGCCAGGCCATCGCTGCCCACTACAATTCCGGGCTCGCCGAAGTCGTCGAACAGGTACCCCATGTCATGGCGGGCGGGCGCTCTGTCTGGGCGCAGTACACGATCGAACATGCAGACCGTGACGGATTGCAGGACCATCTCAAAAGCGCCGGCATTCCAAGCGCGGTCTATTATCCCATCCCGCTTCACGAGCAGGAATTTGCAAAGCACTATCCACGAGCACCGGGCGGCCTTGCCGTAACCGAGGCCGCCTGCGAGCGGGTGATCTCCCTGCCGATGCATCCCTATCTCGACACCGGCGCCCAGGACATGATCATCGCCGCGGTGGCCAGCTTCGCCGAAGATGGA
>CAYXQV010000300.1:0-3003 GCA_964467505.1 uncultured Hyphomonadaceae bacterium
GCGCTCCAGCAGACCCGCCAGCCTCAGTCGCCGCTGATGGAAACACTGTTCGCGATTGCCGATCGTCCCGATTTCAGCAGCGGCGGACGCGGGTTGCGGCTGGTGATCGTGTCCGATCTCATGCAGCATTCCGAAGCCTTCTCCTTCTACCGTTCCGGCGCGGACAGGGATGTGTTCAGCGCGACGGTGCTGGCCGGGCGGGTGGCCGACCTGGAAGGTGTGGACGTGGTCGCCCGGATCGTGCCGCGTGAAGTCTATGACCTGCCACTGGGCGAGGTGCGGGCGTTCTGGCGCGACTGGTTCGCCGATGCCGGCGCCGAATATGGTTCGGTGACGTGAGCGATCAGTCCGACCAGCTGATCTTGTAGAGGTCGAAGCGGCGATCGCGCATGTTCTGCACCGTGCCTTCCGCGCGGGCCCAGTAGAGATCGGTCAGGTCGAGGTCGGCAATGGTCACGGTTTCGACATTCTCACTGGCCTCGGCGGCGATGCCGTCTCGGGCAAAAGGGAAGTCACAGGGCGTGAGAATTGCCGAGCGGGCATATTGCACGTCCATGTTCTCGACATTGGGCAAATTGCCGACACTTCCCGACATCACGACATAGACCTGGTTTTCGATGGCGCGGGCCTGCGAGCAGTAGCGCACGCGCAGATAGCCCTGCCGGTTGTCGGTGCAGAAGGGGACAAACAGGATCTGCGCGCCTTCATCGGCCAGCCGGCGGGCCATTTCGGGAAATTCACAGTCGTAACAGATGAGAATGCCGATCGGGCCGCAATCGGTCAGGATGGTTGACACTTCATCGCCGCCCTGGATGCCCCACCAGTATTTCTCGTCCGGTGTCGGATGCAGCTTCTCGCGCTGGTGGACCGAGCCGTCACGCAGGAAGACATAAGCGACATTCTGGATCTCGCCGTCATCGGTGCGGGTTGGATGGGTGCCGCCGATAATGTTGATATTGTGGCTCAACGCCATTTTCTGGAGCGCCTCGACAAAGCGCGGCGTGTAGGCAGTCAGGGCCTCGATACTTTCCGATGGGGTCAGTCGCCTTTCTTCCAGCGCCAGCAATTGCAGGGTGAACAGTTCCGGAAAAGCGACAAAATCGCAGCGATAGTCGGAGCACACATCAACGAAATATTCGATATTCTCGGTGAACTCCTCGAAGCTCGTAACCTTCCTGGCCTGGAACTGGACCGTGGCCACGCGCACGCTTTCATTGTGCCCGTGGGCCAGATTGCCCCTTGTATCGATATCCTCGGCATAGGGGTTGCGCCAGACCATGTGGGTTGCGCAGCCACCTGAAGCGCGGTCATCGGGATCGTAATTCTCAAGCACGCCGATCGGTTCGAAGCCTGCGCGCAGATGGAAATTGACGACCGGGTCAATCACTTTCTTCTCACCCACGGCAGCCACATAGTGGAGCGGATCGGGATAGTCCTTTTTCCGCTTCTCCCAGTTCGGCATGCGCCCGCCAAAGACGATTCCCTTCAATTCCTCGCCCTCGCAAAGCTGGCGGCGGGCATCATAAAGACGTTGGCCGATGCGCAGGCGCCTGAGCGCGGGATCCACGCACACTTCCATGCCGTAGAGCCAGTCGCCTTTCGGATCGTGGCGTGCGCCATAGCCTCCGCCTGTGATCGCCGTCCATGTGTGCGCGCCAAGCGCCAGCTTTTCGGCAATGCGGAAGGATGCCGAATACCCGACGAGAATGTCGTCATACTCGACGACGAACTGACCATTGGGAAAGGTCGTGATCTGGCCGCGGATCATGCCGGCCGTATAGGGCAGGGCGTCGGGATAAGCGCGCTGGAGCAATTCCAGGATCAGGGGGACATCCGTGATCCGGGCGTTGCGGACTGTGAGTGCTGCGCGGCGATTTTGCTGTTTCATGGCGTCGAGGTGCGACGGACCGCCGTCAGCGTCAAGCCACCCAATTGCAATATGCGGCGCGGAAAGGGTGAAATTGCAAGCGTCTTCAAAACCATAAATCCATGTGTGTGTGCCAAACCGGGCCGTAACAGAGCGGGACAGGTTTCCCGCTGCAGCGATGGCACAGAGGGCTGATGGAATGGCCAAGACCGTACTGGTGATTGATGACGACCCGACCCAGCGCCGCCTCCTGCAGGCCGCGGTGGAGAAAGCAGGCTTTGCCTGCCGCACCGCGCCGGACGGGGAGTCAGGCTACGAAATGGCCCACGATCCCAAGAGCGGCGTGGATGTGGTCCTGCTCGACCTCATCATGCCCGGCCTTTCGGGCATGGAAACGCTTGAGCGACTGTCGGAGCGGCGCCCTGACCTGCCGGTTATCGTGCTGACCGCGACAGGCGGGATCGACACGGTGGTCCAGTCAATGCGCGCGGGCGCGATTGACTTCTTCGTCAAGCCTGCCAGCCCCGAGCGCGTGATCGTGTCGATCCGCAATGCCCTGAAGATGTCGAGCCTGTCAGGCGAGGTCAAGCGCCTGTCGCGCAAGGCCGAGGGTGGTATGGACTTCACCGACATGATCGCGGCAGCCCCGGCCATGCGGCAGGTGGTCAAGCTCGGCGCAAGGGCGGCGAAATCCGATATACCGGTGCTGATCCTTGGTGAGAGCGGCGTGGGCAAGGAAGTCGTTGCACGCTGCATCCAGGGCGCATCGGAGCGGGCCGGCAAGCCTTTCGTGACCGTCAATTGCGGCGCCATTCCGGAAAATCTCGTCGAGAGCATCCTGTTCGGTCATGAGAAAGGCGCCTTTACCGGCGCGGTGGCGAAATCACTTGGCAAGTTCGCCGAGGCCGATAGTGGCACGCTGTTTCTCGATGAAATCGGTGAGTTGCCGCTCGACATTCAGGTCAAGCTCCTGCGCGCCCTGCAGGAAGGCGAGGTGGACGCTGTCGGTTCGCGCCGGCCGACCCGCGTGGATGTGCGCATCATCTCGGCCACCAATCGCGACCTTGCACAGCAGGTTGCGGCGGGCAGCTTCCGCGAAGACCTGTTCTATCGCCTGAATGTGTTTCCCGTTGAAG
>CAYXQV010000301.1:0-3000 GCA_964467505.1 uncultured Hyphomonadaceae bacterium
GGCGGAAAGCCGCTCGCGCGCGGCCCGGTCTTCGCCGGTCAGATCATCAAGTTGAGACATGCTTCTTTAGTTCCATGACATCGCCCCAAGAGCAAGGGGACGCGCGGGTGTTGCAATGCAGCAACAACTGCTATTGCCCTGCATCAAAGGGATTTTCCCGGAGCCTGTTTTCGTCCATCCGAAGCGCCAGATCAAATCGCTTTGCGAAAAGGACGACACCGGAATGCGAAAATCAGTGGTTTGCGCCTGCGCCGCCATGGCCCTTATGGAGTGCTCAGGCTTTGCTCAGGAAAACGAGGACGCGCGCTGGACAGGCGAAGGCTCACTGAGCGCCGCCTATACGACCGGCAACACCACGACCAATGATCTCGGCGCCTCGTTGAATCTGGCCCGGGAAACCCAGGTCTGGAAAGCCTCGCTCGAAGCGTTCGCCGATTTCGGCGAAACCGACAATGTCGAAACCCGCAATCGCTGGTTCCTCGCCGGCCAGCTCGACCGCCAGATCAATGACCGGCTGTATGGCTTTGGCCGCGTCTCGTATGAAAAGGACGAGTTTTCAGGCTTCGATTCGCGCGTCTTTGCCGGTGGCGGTCTTGGCTATCAGATCCTTGCAAACGAGCCGACAACATGGTCGATCGAAGGCGGCCCCGGCATCAAGATCGACAAGATCGCAAACCGGATCGCGATCGACGAAAACGGCAATGAGATCGCCATTCCCTCGACCACGGAAGAAAGCGTCTCAGTGATCGGTGCGTCGAACTTCGTCCACGCCTTCAATGAAAATGTCAGCCTTTCCAACAATACTGACATCCTCTTCGCCGAAGAGTCGACACAGCTGGCCAACATCGCGGCGATCACAGCGAAGCTCACGCAATCCCTGTCAGCGCGTGCGAGTTTCGAGACCCGCCACGACACCAATCCCCCGCCCGGATTTGAGGACACTGACACCGCAACCCGCCTGTCGCTGGTCTACGCGTTCAATTGAGACCCGCCTGCTCTGGCGAACGCCAACCCGCAGGGCCGCGTCTCAAAGGATGGGCCCGCGTGATGCGCGTCTCTCAGCCGCCTGTCAGACCGCTGCCAGCGCTTGCTCCAAGTCGGCGACGAGATCGTCTGCGGCCTCGATGCCAACGGACAGTCGCACCAGCCCATCGGTGAAGCCGATGCGCTCGCGAACCGCCGCGTCGACGCCGGAATGCGTCGTTGAGCCGGGATGACAGGCGAGACTTTCGGTGCCGCCAAGACTGACCGCCAGCTTGACAAGCTGCAGGCTGTCGAGAAAACGAAAAGCGCCGTCCTTACCGCCAGCGACATCGAAGGAAAATGTCGAGCCGGCAGCCTTGCACTGGCTGTCGAAAATCCGGCGCTGGTCGGTTCCAGCTTCAAGAAAGGCTGGATAACGCACATTCGAAACCTTTGGATGATCCCGCAGGAAACGCGCGCAGACCCCGGCATTCTCGAAGGCGCGCTCCATTCGAAGGCCAACCGTCTCCAGCGAACGCGCAAGCAGCCAGCAAGTGTGGCTGTCCAGCGTTGTGCCGAGGAAATTCCGCATGCGCCGGATCTGGGCAATCACGTCTTCACGGCCCACCGCGCCGCCCGCGATAAGATCGGAATGTCCGCCGACATACTTGGTCAGAGAATAGAGAACGAGGTCGGCGCCATGCTCCAGCGGTGTGTGGCCAACCGGCCCCATCATCGTGTTGTCGCACATCAGGACAGGGCGCTGACCGGTCTGCGCCGCAATCGTGTCGCGCGCGCGCGCGGCGGCCGCGATGTCGACCAGCGAATTGGTCGGATTGGCCGGTGACTCGGTATAAATGACACTGACCGGCCCATTCTCACAGGCCCGCTGGCCGGCGGCATGCAGGGCGTTTTCGTCCGCCCACGCGTCAACCTCGAATGACTGGATGCCGAATTGCGGCATCATGTTTCGAATGAAGACTTCCGATGCGCCATATAGCGGGCTTGTGTGAAGGATCGTGGTTCCCGGCGAGCACATCGCGAGCAGCGCCGTCGTGATTGCGCCCATACCGGACGAAAAGACAAGTGCGTCCTCACCACCATCAAAAAGGGTCAGGCGATCTTCCAGCACTTCCATGTTGGGATTGTTGAAGCGGGTATAAATCAGCGCGCCATCGTCGGGGTCGCCCTCCAGTTGCCGCCCGGCCATCCGGCGAAACAGGGCCTCGCCCTCTGCGGCAGAATTGAACGCAAATGTCGATGTCATGAAAACCGGCGGCTTGATCGAACCCTCCGACATGGCCGGGTCATATCCATAGCTCATCGCCAGGGATTCCGGTTTCAGCACATGTTCGCCGATCTTGCGCTTCCGGTAGGATTTTTCAGGTTTGGCCATGGTCGCGAACTCCTGGTTTCGCTGTCCTCGATAAACAGGCGATTTTGTTTCCTTGAGACTTCCATGCCCGAAATCCGCGGCGATTTGAACCCTCGAGCACGCCGGCACCCACGCCCTGAATCAATACGGCCCGGTCGAAACCGGGCCGTAAAGTCATGTCTTGCAAGTCTGCCGTCGTGCCTAACGCACGATGATCGAGACTTCCGAACGCCGGTTGAGCGGCTCGCGCACACCGTCGCGGGTTTCCTTGGCAAGGTCATCCTCGCCGCGAGCATCCGTGGAGATGATCGAGGACGCAATGCCACGCGAAGAAAGTGCGTTCGCCACGATCGCCGCACGTTGCTGCGACAGGCGCTGGTTGTAGGCTTGGTTGCCCGACGTATCGGTGTGGCCGACAACGCTGACCGAACCGGCGGCACAATCGTCCCGGCTGCGGATATTGGCCACGGCCTGGTCGACAACGGCAGCCGCCTGGCTGGTGAGCTCTGAGCTGTCCCACTCGAAATAGACCACGAACGCCTGGTTAAGTGACGAACACGCTTCCACGGCCTGCTGCTGCAGCTGCGCAGGGGGCGGCGGCGGAGGCGGCGGGGGTGGCGGAGGAGGCGGTGGCGGGGGAGGCGGCGGCGGAGGCGGCGGGG
>CAYXQV010000302.1:0-2979 GCA_964467505.1 uncultured Hyphomonadaceae bacterium
CTAGCGCTTGGAGAACTGGAAGCTGCGGCGGGCCTTTGCGCGTCCATATTTCTTGCGCTCGACCGTGCGCGGATCGCGGGTCAGGAAGCCGTGTGGCTTCAGCACGCCGCGAAGGCCGGGTTCATAGTTCACGAGCGCGCGGGAAATGCCGTGGCGGATGGCGCCAGCCTGGCCCGACAGGCCCGAGCCGCGCACCGTGCACACGACATCGAACTCACCGCGCCGGCCACTTTCGACCAGGGGCTGCTCGATCACCATGCGCAATACGGGGCGCGCGAAATACTTTTCCTGGTCCTTGCCATTGATCGTGATCTTTCCGGTTCCCGGCTTGATCCAGACCCGGGCGGCCGCTTCCTTGCGCCGACCCGTGGCATAAGCGCGGCCAAGCGCATCGATCTTTGGCGCGACCAGGGTCTCACTGACCGGTTGCGCGGCGCCCCCGGTGGGTTCGGTTTCGCGAAGGGATTTGAGATCTTCCAGCGTGTTCGCAGTGTCGGACATGATGATCAGGCCAGTTTCGTGTTCTTGCGGTTCATCGAGGCGAAATCGACACTCTCAGGTGTCTGCGCCTCGTGCGGATGCTGAGCGCCGGTATAGACGCGCAGCTTCGACAGCTGTTTGCGCGCCAGCGTGCTTTCCTTCGGCATCATCCGCTTGACAGCAAGATGAAGCGCGCGCTCAGGAAAGCGACCGGTCAGGATTTCGCCAGCCGTGGTCGACTTGATACCGCCCGGATAACCTGTGTGGCGGTAATAGGTCTTGTCACGGCGCTTGTTGCCGGTGAACACCACCTTCTCGGCATTGATGACGATCACATGATCGCCTGTGTCAATATGCGGCGTGAAGTCAGCGCGATGCTTGCCGCGCAGGCGTTTCGCGATGTAGGAGGCAAGACGGCCCACAACGGCGCCGTCTGCGTCGATCACGACCCATTTGTTCTCCACGTCGGCGGGTGCGTTATAGGTTTTCATCGCCCCTTTACGAGCCTCATCAATCGGAGTTTCCAGAAATGCAATTCAAGCGCTGGCGTCTAGTCGCTGACCGCACTCTTGTCAACGCGGGAGCCGCAAGCCTGCTGATTTTCCTTGCCGCCTGTGGGGGGGCGTCCGATGACCCAGGGGAAACGGGCGACGGCGCGCCATCCACTTCTGGCGGTGGTGAAGCGGCGGGCCTCGACACCATCTCCCTGCCGGCCGTGTGGAGCACAACGCCACTCGACGGGCCGGTGGCCGATGTGGCGCTGGCTGGCGGGGCGTCCTCGCTGATGGCGGTCGCCTATGAGGGGCGCGGACTTGAGCTGTTCAATCTCGAAGCCGAACGCGTGGCTGACATTGCGCGCTTTGCAATCGAGGATCTCGCAAATGGTCATTTCGTGGAAATCGACGGTGCCGGCCTGACCGTTTTTCCCGGCCTGAACCGCGAAGGCGAGATCAAGGCCTATGTTTATGGTGATGGCCTGATCACGCCGGCTGAGGTCGACCTGCCGGTCGCTGCGCAAGGGCGAATTCACGGCATCTGTTCGACGCGCGCAACGGGCGAGGAAGGCGATGTCCTGCGCATGGGCTACTGGACGCAGGAAAATCCCCGGCAGTTGCAGATCGGTGTCATCAGCGTCAATGGCGGTGAGTTTGCCTGGCGCGACGTGCTCGTCAGCGCGTCGGAAACCGATATTGGCGCCTGCAGCCTCGAAGGCGGCGCAGCCTTTTCCGAGGTTGGAACGGGTGCTCACGGCGCTCTTGAACGGCCCGGCATTGTTGCCCGCGTGACCCTTTCGCAGGCCGGCGAATTGCGTGCAGGGCGGGAGGATCAAGCGCTTCGCCCGCTGGCGCTGCGAGATGGAATTACGGTGCGCGCGCCCGTTCGGCCGGCAGCGATGGCTGCGCTTGGGGCGCCTTTCGGCGGCGGCTATCCGGGCGGTGTCATCGTCGTGGCCGGCGAGACCGGGCCAGACACATATCAGGCGGTGTTTGTCGATGCCGGCGATCTCACCTCGCCGAGCGAGGAGTAGCTGGTGCGCCAGGCCAGCCTCATGGCAGCCAGGAAGACCAGCACGCCCAGCCCCTGATGGGCGAGGGCAAGGTTCATCGGCGCGGCGCTGACCAGTGTCAGGATGCCCCATCCCGACTGCAGCGTGACCAGTGTTGCCAGCAGGGCAAGGCTGGAAGCCTCTTGTGAGCGGCGGAAGACAAACAGCGCCAGAAGACTGAGCGCAAACAGCAGGTAGGCAAGGGCGCGGTGATTGAACTGGGTTGCCTCGCGCCCTTCGAACAGGCTCCGCCAGGCCGGCTCGGTGTCGATATAATGCGCCGGAAACACCTCGCCGGCCATCAGCGGCCAGTCAGTATAGCTGCGCCCGGCGTCCAGCCCGGCAACGAGCGCGCCGCCGGCCATCTGCACGATGACCAGCCCGGCAAGACCGCAAGCTGTCCATCGCAAGGCCGGCGAGACTGCCCGGCGCGCATGTCCGCCCAGGTCCATCCACAGCCAGGCAATGAAACCGATGATCGCAAGGGCCAGCGTGAAGTGCGTCGCCAGCCTGTAGGGCGCAACATCGATGCGGGTCGTCTCGCCAATCCCGCTGGCCACCATCCACCAGCCGATAAGGCCCTGCAGCCCGCCAAGTGTGACCAGCCCCGCAAGCCGCCAGCCCAGCGGGCCGGTCAGCCAGCGTCGCAGCGCAAAAATGGCCAGCCCGCCCACGGCAACGAGCCCGATCAGCCGGCCAAACAGGCGGTGGCCCCATTCCCACCAGTAGATATAGCGGAACTCGGCCATGCTCATGCCGGCATTCTGGAGCCTATATTCTGCTGTCTGGCGGTATTTCTCGAATTCCGTCTGCCAGGCCGCGTCCGAAAGCGGCGGTAGCGCGCCATGAATGGGCGCCCATTCGGTGATCGACAATCCGCTGTCGGTCAGCCGTGTCGCCCCTCCGATCAGGATCATCGCATAGACCATGACAGCCAGTATCAACAGCCAGCT
>CAYXQV010000303.1:0-2972 GCA_964467505.1 uncultured Hyphomonadaceae bacterium
ATCGGCGTCCCCTGGGAGGAGGCTGCGCGGTCGGGCTCGCTGATGGGCATCAAGACCGTGCTGACCGAGTTTGTCGCTTTCCTGCAACTGGCCGAAATACCGCCAGGCGAGATGACCGACCGCACGCGCATCATCACCGCCCATGCGATTTGCGGCTTTGCCAATTTCGGCTCGATGGGGATTCTCATTGGCGGGCTGACGATCATCGAACCGGAGCGGCGCGAAACCTTTCTGCAACTTGCATGGAAGACATTGCTGGCCGGAACGCTTGCCACATGTCTCAGCGGGGCGGTGGTCGGGGTGTTGCCGGTAGACCTGTTTTTGAGGGATTGATCTTGCACCTGACATTTATCAGCCGCGCCGGACTCGCTCTGGCCACGCTAGGCGCTCCCATGGCGGCCTGGTCGCAGGAGAGCGTCGACAAGCCGATCGTCGTTGCGGACCTCACCATGCTCGATCCGGTCTATGTGACCGACAGTGCAGGTGTGATGCTCGCCGATGTGCCGGCCTCGGTGACACTGATCAGCGATGATGAGCTTGAAGGCGTCGCGGCCATTCGCGCCAGCGATGTGCTTGCGGCGGTGCCGGGGACATTCCTGGCCGGCCTCAACGGTCCGCGCGAGATCGTGCAGATCCGCCAGCCGCTGGCCTTCGACAACCGCACCCTGTTTCTCGAAGATGGCGTACCGCTGCAGAGCCCCATCTATTATGATCAGTCGGCGCTCGGCTATTCGCAGCTCCTGTCATCACCGGGCGGTGTGGAAGTGCTGCGCGGGCCGGGCACGGCGCTCTACGGCTCCGATGCGCTCTCCGGCATCATTCATGTGCGCACGCGCGCGCCCGATGACCCGCTGGCTTTCGGTGCGCGGGCCCGGGGCGGCGAGCACGGCCTGTTCGACCTGCAGGCCGAGGCTGGTATCGAGACCGGCGCACGCCACGACTTGCGGGCCACGGTTGCCGTGTCCGGTGAGGATGGCTTTCGCGACGAGACGACCTTCCATCGCGCGCAGGGCGTGCTGCGCCATGCCTTCCAGGGCAAGCGGCTGAGCATCGACAGCGGGCTATACATCACCGACTACGAGACCGAATCGGCAACCGCCATTCGCCCGCTTTCGCAGCTTGGGGCGCGGATCAATGAGAGCGGGCTCAACCCGGCTGTCGATGTTGATGATGCGGTCGAGACCGGCGCGCTCTACCGCCTGCAAAGCCGTGTCTCCTACGATATTTCCGACCGGCTGAGCCTGGAGGTCACGCCCTATCTGCGCCGCCAGGAAAGCGACACCACAGCGGTGTTCCAGCCTGCGACGACCCCGCGCGAAACGGCCAGGCTCGACAGTTTCGGCCTGCTGCCGCGCCTTCGTCACAAGGCGGGTGACACCACGATCACTGCCGGTCTCGATGTGGAACTGACCGAGCTGGACCTGCGCCTTTTCCAGTCGCGTCCCGACACGGTGGTCTTCGGCGACCTGTTCCGCCAGGGCGTCCAGTTCGACTATACGGTCGATTATCGCAGCGTCTCGCCCTTCATCCAGTGGGAGCGCCGCTTCGGGGATGTGACGGTGCAGCTGGGCCTGCGTCATGATGAACTGACCTATGATTTTGACAATGCGCTGAGTGAAGTGCCGGGCGATGCGCGCTTGCAGGTGCCCGATCGCGAGGATGATTTCGACGCGACGAGCCCCAAGGCGGCGCTGATCTGGGATGTCACCGACAGCCACAGCCTGTTTGCCCGCTATGCCCGCGGTTTCCGCCTGCCGCGCGCATCCGAGCTTTACGAGCTTGAAGCCGGGCAGGCCGAATTCACGCTTGAGCCGGAAACCCTCGACAGTTTCGAGATTGGCTGGCGCGGCCGGTATGACCGGGTCGCAGCAGAACTGGTTGGCTACTGGCAGGAAAGCGAGAACGGCGTCATCACCGATGTGCAGACGGCGGCGGGAAACATCTCCGTCAGTGCCGGGTCGAAACGCTTTGCCGGGATCGAGGCCGTGCTGGCCGCCGAAATCGGGGCTGGCCTGGAGGCGCAGCTGGTCTTTGCCTGGCAGGATTTCGTGTTCGATGAACGCTCAGCCGATGGCGAGGATCCGTTTGACGGCAACAATCTCGCCGAGGCGCCCGAGACACTGGGAAACCTCATCCTCAGCTGGACACCGCCGGTCGCGCAGGATTTCACGCTCACCGGCCGGCTGCGCCATATCGGATCCTGGCCGCTCAATGATGCCAACACGGTGTTCAGCGACGAGGAATATATCCTCTCGCTCAACGGTGAGTGGCGCATCAGCGAGCATCTAATAGCCGATCTGCGCCTGGAAAACGTCACCGACGAGGTCTATGCCGTGTTTGCAGATGCGCCGGTCTTCGCGCCGCAGGGCCGGGCAAGGCCGGGGCAGGTGCGCACGTTGAGCGCAGGTCTGAGGCTTCGTTACTAGGCTGGCGGAGGCTCGCCCCCCTTGGCGCGCGCGGCGAGGCGGACTAGACGGATCGCTGACACAGCGAGAAGCGAGACACCATGTTCGACATCCGCGCGATCCGCGAAAACCCGGACAGTTTCCGCACCGCCTGGAACCGACGCAAAGCGGGGCTGGGCGAGACGGTTGATGACATCCTTGCCCATGACAGCGCCTTGCGTCAGGCGCTGGCCGACAAGCAGGAGGCCGAACAGGCCCGCAATGCGAAATCCAAGCTGATCGGTAAGGCAAAGGCGTCTGGCGAAGAGTCGGAATTTGCGCGCCTGCGCGATGAGGTCGCGAAGGCGAAGGAGACGATCGAGGTGGCGGGCGAGCAGGAAGATGCCGCGCGCGGGCTTTTGAATGACCTCCTGATGGCCCTGCCGAACCTGCCGCTGGCCGATGTGCCCGAGGGCGAGGACGAGGATGCCAATGTCGAGGTGAAGCGCGAGGGCACGCCGCGCGTCTTCGACTTCGCGCCGAAGGACCATGCCGATCTCGGCGAAGCGCTCGCCATGATGGATTTCG
>CAYXQV010000304.1:0-2953 GCA_964467505.1 uncultured Hyphomonadaceae bacterium
GCGCCGATGCGCGCACAGGCGAGCATGGCATAGGCCGCTTCGGGGATCATCGGCATATAGATCGTCACCCGGTCGCCCTTTTTCACGCCGAGCTCTTTGAGCACATTCGCGAATTTGCAGACCGCGCCATGCAGTTGGCGATAGGTGATCGTATGGCTGTCCGCCGGGTCATCGCCCTCCCAGATAATTGCCGGCTTGTCGCCGCGCGTCTCCAGATGACGGTCAAGGCAATTGTAGCAGGCATTCAGCTCGCCATCGCCATACCATTGCGTGCGGAAATCACCGGTTTCCCAGGATGTGTCCTTCGCCCGGCTATAGGGCTTGCTCCAGTCCAGCCGCTGGCCATGCTGCAACCAGAAGGCTTCCGGATCGGAAATGGAGGCGTCATACATTTCCCGGTACTTTTCCGGCGTCAGCTTTGCTTTCGCTTTGAAATCCGCCGGAACGGGAACCGTTTTGCTATCGCTCATCTGACGCCTCCTTGATATGTGCCTGACCCTAGAATGCGTATTTGGTCGAGAAAGTGAACCGCGTGATTGTGCCGTCTGCACCACTTTCCAGCTCACGCATACCATAAAGCAGTTCGGTTCCGACTGTCAGCTTCGGTGCGATATCCCACAGAACGGCGCCAAAGGCACTTTGCACCGACTGATTGACCGCGCCGCCCAGGAAGTCGGGATTGTCGATGAACAGGCCGGAATAGCCGACATTGAAGCGGGCCGTTTCACCGAAGGGATGACGCCAGGCGATCAGGCCGCCATAACTTGCAATGGCCTCCAGGTCACCGTCGACGTCAAGCGCGGTGGCACGGCTTGCAGCCAGTCCGATATAGCGCCCAAGCCCCTCCCCGCCGGTCAGGCTGAAGCGGATATCGTCCTGCTCGCCCATCCTGATGCGGCCTGCCGCGCTGATGCCCCAGCCGAACACTTCCTCATCAAGCGCGGCGTTCTCGGTGCGCAATTGCCGGGCGATGGCGGAAATCGAGATATTTCCGAAATCGCCGGCATGATTGTAGCGCCCGACAAGATCAGGAAGCACATTCTCATCGACATTGCCGAAATTCAGGCTGGTCGTGTTCGGATTCTCGATCGAAAACTGCCACGGACCGTGACTGTAGCGGATCTGCGCCTGGCGCACGAAGACCATGCCATCTGACAAGGCAAGGAAGCTTGCGCTTTCGGGGATGGACGAGGTGTTCTGGAAGGTCGACCATTCCTGGCCAACCCGCCAGCCATTATAGTCAACATAAGCGCGCCGCAGACGCGGGCTGAACGAGCTGGACACCAGCTCATTGCCCTGGCCGGAGCCGAGAAAGTCCATCTCGATATGCCCGGTGATCGTCTTGCCACCATTCGGGCGCTGCGCGGTGATCGCAAAACGTGTGGCCTGCGCGGTCAGGTCGGTCTGGGTCGTCTCCTGCCCGCCAATCGGTGTGGCGCTGGGGATGAAGAAGTCCCGCGCGATCGAATCGGAGGCGATCGGGCCTCCGTCGCTGTAGTGGGTCACATGGGTGTCGGCATCAATGAAGCCGGAAAACTTGAACGTGGTGTCGCCAACCTGGAAGCCGTCGCTGGATGCAACAGGCTTGTCGGCTTCGACGGTGCGCGCCACGTTTTCGATCCGCACGATGTCAGCGTCGGTCTGCGCCTTCTGGGAGGCCAGTTCCGATTTCACCGCCGCCAGCGCAGCTTCCAGCTCGGCAACCCTGGCTTCAAGATCGCTCGCCTGCGCGCTGGCGCTGAATGCGAAAAAGCTGGCGGCGCCTGAAAGCAGTGCCAGTCTGAAAGCGTTTTTCATCCCTGTTCCTCCCCGGAAGTGACGTTTTGTATTGGAGGTAGTATCTGGAAAGCGTGGGCGGTCCGCCATTAGCGATTGGTCTTTGAGACCTTGGTCGAACACGCGCCCCGCATTTCCCTCGACATGCTGGAAAACCGCCGCGATTTGATGTACAAAAGAGAAAACAAGAGAATTGAATTCCGGGGAACCGGACGGCTTGGGAGGGCCAGTGATGAATGCAATTTCGTCGCCCGATATCCTGATCGTTGATGATCACCCGCTGTTTCGTGAGGCACTGGAGACGGCGATTGCGCGGGCGACAAATGACAGGGCGACGATCCGCCATTGCGGCCGGCTTGATGATGCGGTCACCGCCGTAAAGTCTCATCGTCCCGATCTCTTGCTGCTTGATCTCAATCTTGGCGATTGCAGCGGTTTTGACGGAATTGTGCGCCTGAAATCGGTCGCGCCGGGGCTGCCGGTCGCGATTGTTTCAGCCAGCGAGGGCGCGCAGGTCTATTGCCGAGCGCGCACGCTCGGGGCGTTCGCCTATCTCCCGAAAAGCCTGACGATCGAGACGCTGAGCGGCGCGCTGCGTGATGTTCTGGACGGCGAGAGCTGGTTCCCGGCTGACACGCAGGCCTGCGAGGCGGGCGAAACCGAAGCGGCCTCACGGGTCGCGACCCTCACCCGGGCGCAACGCCGCGTGCTGGATGGCCTCTCCGGGGGATTGCTCAACAAGCAGATCGCCCATGAAATGGGAATTTCCGAAGCGACCGTGAAAGCGCACATGACAGCGATTTTCCGCAAGCTCGGCGTCAACAACCGCACCCAGGCCCTGCTGATGCTGAAGGATGCGACCGCGCTGGGCGACTATTCGGCCGCCTGAGTTTCACCGTTTGATACCAGTCGCACCATCAGCGCGCGAAGCCTGGCCGGGTTGACAGGCTTGTCGAGAATGTCCAGCCCCATGACCTGCGCGCGCTTGCGCACGTCTTCCGATGTGCTGGCCGTCAGCAGCGCCGCGCCGAACTGCGTGCCGCCCCAAGCGCTGAGCGCCGCGACGACATCAAAGCCGGTCTCACCCCGGCGCAGCGCAAAATCCGCCAGCAGCAATTGCGCAGAATGCGTCTTGTGCAGGGCCAGCGCCTCAGCGGCAGACTGCGCGGTCAGAACC
>CAYXQV010000305.1:0-2883 GCA_964467505.1 uncultured Hyphomonadaceae bacterium
GCAGCCTCTTGTGGCCGATGCTGTTTCACTGGCAGCTCATCAATCCGTTCTGGCCCGACGCAGCGCCATTGGACACAGTCCTCCTTGTTGCGGTGGCCATCATCATCGTGTGGTGGAACCGGGACACGATGTTTAGGCGTGTGGGCGCGGTGACTGAGGTCATCCCGGAGACGCGCAGCTTTATGCCGAAATCAGCGGAGTAGCCGGTGCGTCAGGGGATCATCGCAGTTTGTATCCTGACGCTGGCCAGTTGTGCTTCGTCTCTTAGAGTTGGAAGCCACGATGAGCTTTCAACACGGTTGCAGAACGTGCTTGACGGCGCCCGCGCTCAATATGCCTTTCCCGGCGCGAGCGCAGCAGTCGTCCTGCCTGACGGCACGATTGTGACCGCAGTGACCGGGTTTGCCGATCTGGAAAACGAGCGCGCCATGACGCCTGAAACGCCGATGCTGGCGGCGAGTGTCGGCAAGACCTTCGTCGCGGCGGCGGTGCTGTCGCTGGAAAGTGAAGATGTGCTGTCACGAAGCGATCTGGTCTCGGTGTATCTCGGAGATCACCCTTGGTTCGACGCGCTACCCAATGCAGGGACCATGACCGTCGGCCAGCTTCTGCAACACACGTCCGGCCTGCCGGACCATGTTCACCTGCCAGCGTTCCAGCAGGCCTGGTCAGGGCTCGCGACGGGCGACGGCGACATCGATCCCGACCACCTAGTGGCGTTCGTGGCCGGCGAGGCGCCGCTGTTCGGGGCCGGCACGGGCTGGGCCTACAGCGATACCGGCTATGTCCTGCTTGGCCTTGTGATCGAGGAGGTGACCGATCGGCCTTGGCAGGAGGCAGTTGTCACGCGCTTTCTCGAACCGCTCGGCCTGACTGGCACGATTCCCTCGGACCGTCCCGATCTGCCGGGTCTCGCTGTCGGCTATGTCGCGCCGGACAATCTCTTCGGCATGCCCGAACGCACCGCCAATGCCGAGGGGCGGCTGCTGTGGAACCCGGCGGTGGAATCCGCGGGCGGCGGCTTCGCCTCGACATCGGCCGATCTGGCGCGCTGGGGGCATCTGCTGTTCGGCGGCGACGCGATGGACGCGCTATACCTCGACCGGTTGCTCGATGGCGTGCCGGTCGACCCGGACACCCCCGGCATCTTCTACGGCGCGGGCGTTGCGATCTACGCGGAAACGCCGCGCGGGCCGGTTTATGGCCACGGCGGCTGGATTCCAGCCTATGTGTCGAGCTTGCGCCACTATGCCGACCACGGCGTCACCGTTGCCTTCCAGATCAACACCGACATCGGAATCGTCGATGACACGACCGACCTCGTGCCCAACCTTGAGGCCGCGCTCGCCGATCTGGCGATTTCCACGGCTCGGTGATCCGATGCGCCTAGCCCTAACCTCCACGTTCACAGCGTTGGCCGTCGCTGCAAGCCCGGTTCTTTCGGATGGACTTGACGACGAGCCGCTTTCGGATCGGCTATCTCGTATCGTCGAGGGCCGCATGGCGACCGACGGGGTGGCTGGTGCCGTGATCGTCCTGATCGAGGATGGTGCGCCGAGCTGGACCGGTGCCTTCGGTATGGCTGACCCGGCGGCGAGTCTGGCGATGACTACGGATACACTGTTCCGGGTGGAGTCGATTTCGAAACCCGTTACCGCATGGGGTGTGATGCGGCTGGCAGAGACCGGGCGGCTCGACCTTGATGCGCCTATTGGCGCGTGCCTGACGCGTTGGCATCTGCCCGAAGGCGTGAACCAAATCACCCCGCGCATGCTGCTGAGTCACATCGCGGGCGTCTACCTTGGAGATTACACCGCGCGGTTCCCGCCCGAGGCACCAAGGCCTGACCTGCCTGAGCACATCGCGCAGGACTTCGCGATGATCGCTGCGCCGGGTTCGGGCTTTGCCTATTCCGACACCGGTTACAACCTGTTGGAGCTCGTGATCGAGGACTGCACGGGCGAGGATTTTGGCACATTTATGGCACGCGAGGTTCTGGCGCCCCTCGGCATGGCGACGGCCAGCTTCGACTGGACCGGCGCGCGGATGCCGGTGGGGCACGACCTGCGCGGACGGCCGGTCTCCCCCTACGTCTACCCCGGCCGCGCCTCGGGTGGGCTGCACGCCACCGCCGCCGACATCGCGCGCTTCGCCGCGGCCGGGATGGCGGGCGCGGAGCAGCACGTGCTCTTGCCCGATGGCGTGGTCAGCCTGCACCGCCCGCAAGTCACTGTCGGTGGCCTGTTCGGTTTCGCCGCCGAGGGCTATGGCCTCGGGCATTTCACTGAAGAGCTGACCGACGGGCGCGCGGCAGTCTGGCATGGAGGCCAAGGCTACGGCTGGATGAGCCACATGCACCTCGTGCCGGAAACGGGCGACGGCATCGTGATCCTGTCCAACAGTCAGCGCGCCTGGCCGCTCTTCGCCGCCGTCCTGCGGGACTGGTCGGAGAGCCTCGGTGTGGCACCGGTCGGCATGGCGCGCATACTCTGGGCCGAAACCGTAGCGCGCGGCGCAATTGCACTGGCGCTGGCTTCTGCAGCGCTTTCGTTGTGGGTCGCACTTCTCGGTCGGGCGCGACCGAGGGCCCTCAGGGCCTGCGCAGGTGGGATCGGCGCAGCCATGATCCTCTCGCCGCTTTGGGCCGCGGCGCAGGATTACCTGTTCCTGTTCTCGATCCTGCCGAGCCTCTGGCCTTGGCTTGGCGCGGCATCAGGGATGGCGGGCCTCGGCCTTGTCACGCTTGCAATACTACCGGAACGTCAGCGATGAACGTCCTGCGTCTTGTCGCCCTCGCCCTGATCGCGGCCATTGCAGCCGGGCTGATATGGAAAAGCCTGCCGGCGCGCACGCCCGGCATTGCGGGGCCAAACCCGATCGCGG
>CAYXQV010000306.1:0-2877 GCA_964467505.1 uncultured Hyphomonadaceae bacterium
GAGCGGGTGAAGCGGAGGTTGGTGATGTCGGCGGAGAAGGCCATTCCCCAGGTCCATTCAAAGAAGATCTGCACCTTTTTCAGCACGGTCGGCATCAGCGAGAGATAATAGGCCCGCCATAACAGCCAGGCCGGCAGGCCGGTCAGGGTCAGCCCGCCGAACAGGTCGGCAATCCCGTTCTGCGCGCCGATGCTCGCCATCGAGCCGCGCGAGCGGTAATCCAGCGGCCGGGTCGGGCGTGCGCGCAGGCTGCGCATCAGATTGTCGGCGAGCTTGCGGCCCTGGTGAACTGCGAATTGCGCGGTCGGCGGTGCGGGCTGGCCATCATGGGCATTGGGCACGAGCGCCGCATCGCCCATCGCCCAGACGCCGGCAAAGCCGGGCACGGACATGTCGCCCTGCGCGGTGATCCGGCCGCGCTCCGTCGGCAGGCCGAGCGAGAGCACCAGCGGATTGGGCTGTGTGCCGATGGTCGAGACAATGGTTGCACCCTCGATCCGCTCGCCGCCGTCAAGCTCGATGCCGCGCGCATCGACGGCTTTTGCGCGGGTCTCCAGGCGCAGGTCAATGCCGCGTGCGCGCATGTTGCGGGCGGTGTATTCGCCAAGCCTGCGCGGCATTTCCGGCAAGGGGCAGTCGGTGCCATGCACCAGCGTCACCGACAGGTCACCGCCATCGACAAGCGGATAGGCCTTGCACGCCTCATGCACGAAATCATGGATCGCGCCGGCAACCTCCACACCGCTGAAACCTGCGCCCATGATGATGAAATGGCCAAGCCAGGCGCGCTGTTCGTCATCCTCGCAGCGGTCGGCCGCCTCCAGCTGTTCGATCACCCGGTTGCGCAGCCGCAGGGCATCGCCAAGCAGCTTGAACGGCAGGGCGTGCTCGGCCATGCCCGGCAGCAGGTCGAGCTTTGCGCGCGCTCCGGGGGCGATGACGACATGTTCCCAGCTGAGTGTCTCGCTGTCCGCGCCGGCGCGATAGTGCAGCTTGCGCGCGTCGAAATCGATGCCGGTGACCTGCGCCTGTATGAAGCGCGAACGCCGGATCATCCGCCGGATCGGGGCGATCGTGTGCGCCGGCTGGATCGTCGCGCCGACAAGCTCGGCCAGCAACGGGTTGAACACGGTGTAGTTTTCTTCCGCGATCAGGATGATGCGATACTCGCGCGGCAATTCGCCCTCCAGCCGGCGCACAAGACTGGTGGCGGCAAAGCCTCCGCCGATCACCACGATATTGCGCCGGTCGCCCGACAGGATGTGGCCGATCTCAAGGTCCGAGCCGAGCCGGATCAGACGCAGCGCCAGCAGGGCGGCAACCAGCACCACATGAAACAGGATATTGATCGTCCCGATCTGCGAACTGGCCGCATCGGGGATCGCAACGAAGACAAGGTGGGTGGCGGTCAGGCCAATCAGCGGCCAGGCCATCAGGCTGGTGCGAAACCCGGTCAGCACCGACAGCCCGCCAATCAGCGACAGGCCCAGCGCCAGACCGCGCAGCCAGGGATCGGCTGGCAGGACGATCAGCCCCTGCGCGCCGGCAAGGCCGATCAGCGCCACGACGACAAACGGAAACGCCGTGGCCGCGCGCAGCAGGAACACACCGCGATTGCGGCTCCAGCCCGACACGAGGTCGCCGGCCAGCCGCGATGCTGCGCCCCAGCGCCGGTGCGCGATGAAGCGGATGATATTCTGCTTGCGGTCGAGCGCCCAGCGCCCGCTGCCCAGGAAGAACAGCGCCGAATACATGCCAAACGCCATCGCATGTGCGGAAAGGCTGAGCAGGCAGATCTGCGAGGAATGGTCAAACCGCACCACGAAGAAGCTGGCGACAAGAATGATCACGACCAGCGGCGCCACCGCCAGCCGGACATTGAAGCCCGCGATCAGAAACACCCCGCCAATCACCTCCGACCAGGCGACCAGATGAAACAGCACGCCATGATAAGGCTCAAGGAAGGCTGGCAGACTGGCCAGCATCGCCGCAAATGTGGCCGGGTCAGCGAATTTCGACAGGCCGGGCAACAGGAACAGCAATCCTGCAGCAATGCGCAGCATGAACAGGCCGGTGCCCGTCATCCTGTCGGCGCGGTCAAGTTGCATCTGCGGTGTCATCGGGCCTGTCACCTTCCTGGCTTTGGCGCATTGCCGAAGACCGGCTCGTCGCCACAAGGTTATGCAAGGGCCAGATAGAGCCTTTCAGGCCGCGCGGGCACCCAACAGCTGGCTGAACTTTTCGTCAGTCCGGCGTGACGGCTCGGTGATCGCAGCGCGGCTGCTCGCCTACCAGTAGCCGCCATCGACGCGGGTCAGGGCGCCGGTGACGAAGCTGGAATGCGGGCTGGCAAGGTAGAGCGCGGTGGTGACGACCTCTTCCGGTCGGCCGGGACGGCGCAGGGCATTGTCGGCGCTCTCGCGGGCCTCTTCGCTCCAGGCCTTCGAGATGTCGGTCAGGAACGGGCCCGCCGAGAGCGTGTTGACGCGTACTTTCGGCCCGTATTCATAGGCCAGGCACAGGCTCATCTGGTTGAGCGCGGCCTTCGCTCCGCCATAGGGCACCACGCCCGGCAGCGGCATCGATCCGCCCGAAGACGAGACATTGATGATCGCGCCGCCATCACCCTGCGCCATGCGCCAGCCGATCTGGCTTGCCAGGCGGAACGGGCCCTTGAAGTTGAGGTTCAGCACGCTGTCGAACAGGCTCTCGGAGACCTCGTGGCTGGGGACGGCCGGGCCCATGCCGGCATTGTTGATGAGGATATCGACGCGCCCGAATGCGCCATAGGCCGCCTCGATCAGCCCGTCGATCTCGTCCCACTTGCCGCAATGGGCACCATGGGCGAGCGCGCGCCGGCCAAGCCCGCGCACCTCC
>CAYXQV010000307.1:0-2874 GCA_964467505.1 uncultured Hyphomonadaceae bacterium
TCGAGGACAGGTTGAGGCCCGGTTTCGGTCGCTTCGGACTCTGGCCGCTGATGTCGCTTGTCGGGATGATCCGGCTGTCTGCTCTGGGCGCAATTTGAGACATAAGATTCGGGGATCAATCACCGCAGATTTCATGATCCATGTCCAAGCGAGCTTTTCTGTCGACGCAAGTCCACTGACTGGGCTCATGGCCGAAGACCACCAGTGGATTATCGAGTAACGACGACACCGACTGGAGCGTTTCAAGGCTGGTCAGTGCCGCAGTGCGGGAGCTGACGGCGCCAGAGGGTATGGCGAGGTCGAAATTGGCTTTCAGGTGCGCGGCATCGAAGGTGAACACGATGTCGCGCTCAGTGCCGCGGGCAACCGCCGAAATGTGACCCTGTGTGTGGCCTGGTGTATGGAGCAATTTCAGCGATCCATCACCAAAGACGTCGAAAATGCGAAACCCAAGCGCATCGGTACTGAAGCCCTCATCGACCAACTGGACGCGCATATCCGAATTGACCATCGATGTCGGAATGCCCTTCGTAAAGCGCATCCCCGAGCGCACCTCGGAAATGGATATCTCCATGGCCAGCACAGTTGCATCGGCATAGTCGAGCAGACCGTTTAACCCGCTGATATGATCGCCATGAAAATGCGACGGCACGATGAAACGGATATCGGCCGGGCGAATGCCGTCAGCCTTGAGCTGCGAAACCAGGTCATCGCCGGGCTCGTTGCGGCAGGGCACCCAGTAAATGGGGCGAAGGCCATAGTCGCAGGTGCCTGCGCGTAGCCCCGTATCAAGTATGACAACGCCATGTTGAGGATGGGTGACAGCAAAGGCGAGCGAAGGGACCCATTGCGGCTGCCGCAGCTCTGCGGGTGTGCCGGGATCTGACTGGTCAATAAGTATGTCTGCCGGGGCTTCGACCCAGCCCGTCACATAAGCGGTGATTGCGACCCGGTTTATGGATGCGACTGGAAGTTGCAGTGCCCGGCTCTGATCGCTCGGCTCGATCAGTGTGATGTCGCCGATCGGTTGCATGATTGCACATCCGACCACCGACGCCACGCCGATTGTGAGAATGGGCGCGACAGGCCAGAATAATCGCTTTTTCATTGTTTTCTCCACGTTGGTTTAGATTGTGTTGCAACATGGAGCAGCATGTGTAAAATGCATGCAGTTAATAGATAACATAGCAAATTGGAATGCATGAGCGAACTGGAACGCATCGATCTGAATCTACTTCTTTTGCTGGACTGGCTTTTTAAAGAACAGAGCGTGACCCGCGCGGCTGAGCGGATGGGGGTGACGCAGTCAGCTGCAAGCCGGAGTTTGCAGAAGCTGAGAGAGACGTTCGGCGATGAGCTGCTGGTTCGCTCTGGCCGGACCTATTCACTATCCAGACGGGCCCAAGAAATTGAACCAAGTCTTGCATCCGCAATCATGAAGCTGCGCGAGGTTGCGCGCGTGGAAAATACGTTTGATCCGACACGCGCGACCCAAGTCTTCACGTTTGCGTCCAATGACTATCTTGCAGCACTCGGCGCTGAGGCCTGGCAAGACAGGGTTGCGCCGGAAGCGCCCAATCTAAAATCGAATTGGCGGCCGCTCGACAAAGACGTTGTCAACATGCTGGCGTCCGGCCAAGTTGACATCGTGCTAGCGCCTTTTGCGGCCCAACCAAACATGCCGAAGTCGGCGACCCTTCAGGACATGGTCGTCAAGCCGCTCTTGAAAGATCGGTTCGTGTTGTTCGCCGGTTCCGGGCACCTCCTCGCCCGTGCCAGATCAATCTCGCTGTCGGACTTCGCAAGCGCGCGCCATGTGCTGGTATCACCGCAAGGCGCAGGAACAGGCATTGTTGATCAGGTGCTGAAACAGCACGGTGTCACGCGAACGATCGCTCACCGTAGCTGGAGTTTTGGACACGCCGCGGAACTTGCACTCATGACAGACACTGTCGCCGTCTTACCGGAGCGGTTTGCAAAGCGCTATCCGAATGCGGGCATCCGAGATTTACCATTCGAGATCGAGCCGCTGGAAAGTTTCATGGCCTGGCACGCATCGAGAACTAGTGACCAAGCTCATCGCTGGGTCCGAACGCGATTTACCAACCACTATCGCGTGGATTAACGGGTATGTCGCAAACTTGTACGACGTGATCCCGTTTTCCAATCCTACCAAACGAGTGTTTCTAGCTATGAATTGCGTGTGGTTTTGTTTGGTGCCAATGTCTCCTTCCGGGAGTGGCTGTGTAAAAACGCGCTTCGGATGTCTGCCATGAGATTGTTTCTGCCGTTGGCCGCGCGGAGGCGTCATGCCTGGATGGCGGCGATGAGCGGCTTGACGCCCAGGATCGAGATCATCCGCTTCAGATTGTAGGCGAGAACCGAGAGGCTGATCTCGGCCTTGACCTTCTCGAGCCCTCTGGTGAGCAGGTGACACGGCCCCATCCAGGATTTCAGCGTGCCGAACGGGTGCTCGACCGTCCGCCTTCGGATCGCCATGGCGTCGGGCATCGCATCAAGACGCTGAAGCATTTCATCGATGATGTCTTCGTGCTCCCATCGTCGGACCCGGCGCTCCTTGCCCGTGGTGCACTTCGCCTTGATCGGGCAGTCACCACAGACATTCGTCCAGTAGGCCTTTAGCGTGCGGCCGGCTTCGACATTCGTGTACCGGTAAGTCAGCTTCTCGCCTGCCGGACATTGATAGACGTCCTCATCGGGATCATAGGTGAAGTCGTACTTCCCGAACCGGCCTGCGGCCTTTGAATTCGACGTGTAGGGCTTCGGCACGTAGGGCGTGACGCCGTCATCGACACAATCCTTGATCTGTTCGCCGCTGAAGTAGCCGCGGTCGGCGAAAACAGTGATCTCCTC
>CAYXQV010000308.1:0-2850 GCA_964467505.1 uncultured Hyphomonadaceae bacterium
CAGGCCATCATCGCCGCGCTTGCCGGAGAACATCATGCCGATGGGCAGGCCGCTCTCGCTCCATGCCAGCGGCACCGACATCGAGGCCGCTCCGGCCACATTCATCGGCGCGGTATAGGCGGCAAATTCGGTCACGCGCTGCATATGCATCTCGCCGCTGATTGCAGGACTGAGATGGCCTATCCCGACCGGCGGTGAGGCGAGCGTCGGTGTCAGCAGCACATCGAAATCGGTGAACATCGCATGATAGACGCCATCGAATGCCCGAAGATAGCGGATCGTCTCGTCCATCTCCCCGCGCCGGGCGAGAAATTGCTCTTGCAGGTGCAGCGTCCAGGGCTCGACGATTTCCGGCCCGATGGGCTGGCCGCTCATCTGGCTGGCGGCTTCGGCGAACTGCGCTGCACCCGAGGCCCAAAGCAGGAGGAAACGGTCCTCGAACTCGGGGCCATCCATGGGCATGGAATAGTCGATAACCTCATGGCCCAGTTCACGGCACAGCAGCGCGGTATCCTCAGCGGCACGCAGCACCTGGCCGTCGAGAGGCCCGCCGGCGGGCGGCTGCGGCGCAAATCCGATCTTCAGGCGCCGCGCCGATGGCCCGGAAATCGGGCCAATCGAGGCATAGGCGCCGGTCTCGTTTGCATTGAACAGCGCCACACTGTCGCGAACACTCAGCGTCACGGCATGGCTCACCGATATGTCGACCGGGGGCGGGTCACCCGCACCATGATGCAGGCGGCCGCGCGAAGGTTTGAGGCCGAAAAGTCCGCAGCAGCTCGCCGGGATGCGGATCGAGCCGCCGCCATCGCTGGCATGCGCAAACGGCACCACGCGCGCCGCCGTCAGCGCAGCCGCACCGCCCGACGAGCCGCCCGGAACATGATCAAGGTTCCACGGGTTGCGCGTCGGCCCGGTCACCAGCGCTTCGGTCGATGCGGTCAGACCAGCTTCCGGCGTTGTCGTCTTGCCCAGCGAAACCAGGCCCGCCCGGCGCCAGGCCTTCGCAACCGGATCATCGGCAGACGCGACATAACCGCGAAAGCCGCGGCTTCCATACAGGGTCGGCTCGCCCTTGCGATCATTGAGATCCTTGATGAAGGTCGGCACGCCCGCCAGTGGGCCCTGAACACCGGCAGCGGCCCGCACGCGCGCGCTCTTGAATGTCTCGGTTGCAATCGCGTTGAGCTGTGGATTTACGGCCTCGGCGCGGGCAATCGCTGTCTCGACCACATCGCTGGCAGTCATCTCCCCCGCCGCGATCAGTTCTGCCAGGCGCACGCCATCGGAGAACGGGCTGTCGGACGGCCCCGCAGCCCGGGTCCGCGCCGGTGCGCACGCGCCCGCGAGCGGCAGGAAGGCGGCCAGCGCCCCGCCTCCGACAAGTGCCTGGCGGCGATTGAAATGACCCATGTCTGACCTCCCGGAATTGTCTTTTGCAGCCATAGTGTCGTCTCGCAAATCTGCTGGCAAGCCAAAGCTTTGCTTGCGGTGGCGCAGCAAAGCGCGCGATGCTTTGGCAATGGAGATTGACCGGCTCTGCCTTGATGACGGACTGGGAGGAAAGAGGGCCGTCGCCTTTGCCGGCGCGCTCCCAGTGGCGCTTTTCACGCAGCCGCTGGCACTGGCCGGCAAGCCGCGCCTGGGCGAGGTTCACAGCGCCCGGCTGGGTGCCAGTGCGCCCGGCCAGGGCGGCTGGTTTGTAAAGCTGGGCAATGGCCAGGAGGCATTCCTGCGCAAATGCCCGGCCGGTCTTGCCGAGGGCCAGCAGTTCAGTGCGGAAATTGCCAGCGAGGCGCGGCGCGGCAAACTGGCCCGCGTGCGCCCGGTACAGGCCCGGCGCGATGAACCCATGGACGCCATCACGCTCTGGCGCGCGCGACTGCCGGGCGCCGAAGCGTTGCAATTCGAGACCGGTCGCACCGCCCTGGCTGATATTGACATGGCCTTTGACGAAGCGCTCAGCGCGTCTGTGACACTGCCCGGCGGCGGGCGGCTGACCCTCACGCGGACCCTTGCGCTTACCGCGATCGACATTGACAGCGCCGGGCGCAACGATACGGACCGCGCGGGCGGGCGGGCCCGCAGCATCAATCTCGTCGCCATCAGGCAGGCGGCCCGCCAGTTGGCCCTGCGCAATCTCGGTGGACTTGCCGTGATCGACTGTATCGCGCCGCTGCCGCGCGCTCTCGGGGCGGAGCTCAGATCCGCTTTCCTCGACACGTTCCGCGCCATATCGCAGCGCCGGGCCGAGGCACTTGCGCCCTCGCGTTTCGGGCTGATGGAGGTCTCGCTGGGCTGGGGCGAAACGCCGGTGGACGAGATCTATCTTGAACCGGGCGGCGCGCCGACCCCGCTTGGCCTGTTGCTGGAAGGGCTTGGCCGCCTGCAAACCGAAGCGCGCGCGCGCCCTGCTGACAGCCTGACACTTGCCCTGCCCACCAGTGCATTTGAAATGTACACAGCCCCCGGCGCGCCCTATGCAGGCCGGATCGCATCGCGCTTTGGCGCCCGTGTGACGGTCAAGGCGTCCACGCGAGAAACCATGGAGGTGTACTGATGACCCAGCCGCTCTGCCCGCTCTGCGAACGCCGCAAGGCCGACCCGGACTACCGGCCTTTCTGTTCGAAACGCTGCGCCGATGTCGACCTGTCGCGCTGGCTGAAGGGCGGCTATGCCATTCCAGGTCGCCCCGCCGACGAGGCCGAGCAGACGCCTCACCGCGAAGATGGAAACGAAGGCTGACTTTCCCGGCGCGCAGGCCATGGACAAACCCGCCTGCGGGCGATATCTACCTCCTTCCCCGCTGGCCCGCCCGGGTAGCTCAGGGGTAGAGCAGCGGATTGAAAA
>CAYXQV010000309.1:0-2846 GCA_964467505.1 uncultured Hyphomonadaceae bacterium
ATCTGTTGGTTCAGTTGCCGGAGACACCCGTCTGCGCACACGCAAATGGAGGTGCCGCCAGCCTGGAAAACGTCACACAATTCTATAATTAGCAGTGCGCAGATCGGCTGGCGAAGTCGCGCCGGATGCGATCTGAGCGCACGTCCGGTTGGACAGGTTGGCATGTGGGCGGCTGTCGGTATCGACGCGCGTCTGCGATCGCAAATCGTCAGGCGCTGACGCGATAGGGCTCGTCGAGATCAAAGGCCTTCGCGATGGCTTCGTCTGTGAGCACAGCGCCGGACGGGCCGTCGGCGAATATACGGCCATCGGCGAACAAAACAGCCTTGTTAGCCCATTGGCGGATCAGGGAAATGTCGTGCAGCACGGCAAGCACGCCCCAACCCTCGGCGGCCAGCTTCGACAAGAGCCGCATCAGCCGCAGCTGGTGTTTGAGGTCGAGGGCAGAAGTCGGCTCGTCAAGCAGCAGCCAGCGCGCTGCTCCGTCCGATGGGGGCGACCACAGCTGGGCAATGACCCGGGCGATCTGCACGCGCTGGCGTTCGCCGCCCGACAGGGTGAGGTAGTTGCGCTCGGCCATATGCTCAATCTGAACGCAGGCGAGTGCGCCATCGATCGCGGCAGCATCTTCTGCCGAGGTCGCCTGTCCATAGTGGGGTGCCCGCCCCATGGCGACGACCTCGTGCACGAGGAAGGGAAACCCAAGACCTGGCGACTGAGGCAGCACCGCACGCCGCAGCGCGAGCCGCTTGGGTGCAATCGACGCGACCGGCGCATGATCAAACCGGGCCTCTCCAAGATCCGGCTTCATCGAGCCAGCGACAACATTCAGCGCTGTGGACTTGCCCGCGCCGTTGGGGCCGCAGATGGCAGTGAAGGCGCCAGGCTCAGCGGTGAAGCTGACCCGCTCGATCAGGTTGCATCCGCCGCGGGTGATTGTGACGGCATCGAGCGTGATCGTCATCCCAGGGCTCCCTTTGTCTTGTCTCGGATGAGAAGCCAGAAAAAGAACGGGGCGCCGATAAGGGCCGTGACGACACCGAGCGGGAGCTCGGCAGGTTGAACCACAAGCCGCGACGCCAGATCAGCAAATGCCAGGAGTCCACCGCCGAGCAAAGCCGATCCCGGAAGAACGAAGCGATGGTCCGGGCCAGTCAGCAATCGGACAAGGTGAGGCGTGACAAGACCAACAAAGCCGATGATCCCGCACACCGCGGTCGCTGCGCCCACGCCCAGTGCCGTAAAAAATGCCGCTCGCAGCTTCAGCCGCTCGACATCGACACCCAAATGCTGAGCTTCGCTCTCACCAAGCAGAAGACTGTTGAGCGGTCTGGCCAGCGTGGACAGGGCAGCGATCGCGATCGCCATGAGCGCCAGGGCCGGCCAGATGCTTCCCCAAGTCGCTCCATTGAGGCTTCCTAGTGTCCAGAAGGTCAGCGTTCGCAGCTGGGCATCGTCGGCGAGGAACGTGAAATAACCGATGCCGGCCCCCGCCAGAGCATTGGCGGCGACGCCCGCCAGAAGCATTGTTGCGACCACGACCCGACCATCCACGAGCGAAACCCGATAGATCAGTGCCACGGCAGCGAAACTGCCCAGAAAGGCCGCAACGGGAAGTGCAAACGGTCCCATGACTGCCAACCATGGCGCGGCGAGCGTTGGCCCGAGCACAATCAGGAAAACCGCAGCAAGGGCGGCCCCGGCCGACACTCCGATCAGGCCCGGATCGGCCAGAGGATTGCGAAAGAAGCCTTGCATCACTGCTCCGGCAAGCCCCAGTGCCGCGCCAGCAAACAGGCCCAGCAAAGCGCGGGGCGCTCGAATGGACTCCACGACGGCGACCTTGACGGGATCGACTGCCTCGCCCCACCACAGCCCGAGGCGCTGGAGCAATGTCGCAGCCATGTCTCCGGCACTAATCTGCATCGGCCCGTGCGTTATGGCCAATACCACGGCGAAAGCAGCAAAAGCGCCACACGTCGCTATCACGAGGCGGCTCCTGGCCTCGCGCCGCCGTCGCATGCCAGCGCTGGGTACCGTGCCGGAGAGGGCGGTCGTAAGGCTCATTGCGTCAGCGGTGCTTCAAGGGCGGCTTCAAGGTCGAGGGCGACGTCAATCATGCCTTCGGCAAAACGCGGCCCGAAACTCATCACGCGCACCGAATCCACCATGACAATCCGACGATTGCGTCCAGCGGCGGTTAGTGAAAGGGCAGGATCGTCTGCCACGGCATCTGCGCCGCCGAGGGCATCGGCATTGTGGCTCATCACGAAAATGATGTCAGGATTGGCCGCGACCGCGGCTTCGGTCGACAGTGCGCGATAGCCTTCGCTCCCGTCGAAGGCGTTTTGGACACCAAGGAGTTCCAGAACCGCATGGGCCGCTGTTCCTGTCCCGGCTGCCCTCGGCCCGCCATCCCCCATGGAGGCAAAGAAGATCGCGGTGGGACGCGCGTCTGTTCGTGCGACGATCTCCTCAACCTGAGCCCAATCGGCGTCGATCTGCGCGATTATCTCCGCGCCGAGATCTGTTTCGTCAACAGCCCCGGCAATCTGTTCGACCTTGTTGCGGATCGCGCCAACGGAATACTCGGTCTCCATTTCAAGCATGTTCAGACCCAGTGTTCGCAGTTGCTCCACAACCGTTTCAGGGCCCGCTGCACTGCCAAGGATGATCAGTGTCGGGCTGAGCGATAACAGTCCCTCCGCATTGAGCTGGCGCACATATCCAACCTTGGGCGTGTCGCGCGCCTCAGGCGGATAGACGCTGGTGGAATCGGTCGCGACAATGTCGTCGCCGTATCCCAGTGCGTAGACGATCTCCGTGACATCGCCGCCGACCGAGAC
>CAYXQV010000310.1:0-2843 GCA_964467505.1 uncultured Hyphomonadaceae bacterium
ACACGACGGTCTCGCCGGCGACTTTCGATCCGACGCCTGTCGATACCACGCCCTACCCTGAGCCATCGACCGCGCCGCCAGCCCAGACGCAACAGCCCGAGCCGACCGGGTGGCCAGGCACTGCGCCTGTCATGACTGGCAATTCGGGTTTTGGAAACTATGGCGCGCCAGAGCGTGCACAATATGCTGAGCCGGGCGAGCCCGCCTCTGCCCAGCCCGCTGACCCGTGGGCGGAATCCGCGCCGCAGGAAGCTCGCCAGGACGTTCATGAGGAAACTGCGGAGCAAGCCCCCATCTACCCGCACACGTCTCCTGACCACACGCCTGCCGGGTCCGATCAGTCGGTTGCGCCCCAGACCAGCTCCGATCCCTATGGCGTCGACAGTCATGGCAGTGCCACGGGCCAGCAAGCGCCCGAACCGGCGCCTGATGCATCTTACCAGACGCCCAGCGCATCTCGGATGTGGGGCCAGCCGGCAGCGCCTGCCCAAACGACCGGATACGAGACGCCAACCCAGCACGTGCCCGCAGGCGACAATCAGGCCTATCCGGACTACCAGGCCGAACCCGACACGCAGCAGGTCACAAATCCGATCGCCGAGGCCAGCGAGGCGGCGCAGGAACTGACAGGCGGTTCCTCAGACCGGGTGGAAGGTTTCCTTCGCAGCACTGACAGTGCGGCCCGCGCTGCATCGGACACCACACAGGCCGCAGCGATCGAAGAGACTGTGCCGCCGGAAGCACCCGCGCCCGGATTTTCCGGAACTGAGCCGCAAATCCCAGACACGCCCCAGGCTGCACCTTTCGGAACGCCCGGCTTCGGCCAGCCGGCGCAGCCCGATACCGGTCCGGCTTATGACTCTCGCCCGCAGCCTTCGCCGGCGCCAACCGCCTGGCAGCCCGATCCCCAGCCAGCCGCTGAAGCACCCCCGGCTCAGCCAGCCAGCCAGCCGCTTGATGCGCCCGCAGGCAACAACACGCCGTCCTGGACCTCGCCTGCCCCTCGGGCGCCAAACCAGCCCGCACCTGCCCAGCCGTTTCCGCCTCACGGCCAGGCGCCCCAGACGGGATCGGACCCGGCTGGCCGCCAGCCCGACCCGGCGCAGACAGCAGGTGACGAGGATGAAGAGGGCCCGCCCCCACCCAAGCCGATCACCCGTTTCAATCCCTGGAACTGATCGCCCGCGATGCGCTTGACTTGACGGGCGGAGCCAAACTCACTTGCGGAGATTTTCGCAACCGGCTCCGCCCTCTCTTCTGTTCTTCATACCGTGTCATGTGCCGTGTCATGGCCCCCATCATGGGCGTGCAGGACACGTCATCAGGCAAGGACAAGCCGGTAGTCGCTGCGCTCCAGCTTCGGAAATTCGGGAAATGAAGAGAATATTTCCCCGCCGATCTTCGCAAGAAAAGCGTCAACCGCCTCACGCTCTTTCCCCGTCAGGCGGCGATAATGTTCGATCGGGCGCTGGAGCATCCACAGGTTGAAGGGAAAAATCATCCGCTCGCCGCTGGCCCCGTGAGTTGAGAAAGCATGTTTGCCGAGCGCCCTTGGAACCTGGGTTCCCGGCTTCTGGTCCTTGGCCCAAGCGTTGAGCGCCCTTGCAGTGTCTGCAAGACAGGGAAACTGGTCGCGCATTTGGGTTTGCAGGACCGGGTAGAGCGTTTCTGGCACCGCGTCAGCGTCGAGGAACGCGCCCGGATACGCTGCGCCATTGCCATGAAGTGTCTTGACCCAGCGCACAAGGTTGGGCGCCCGCTCCTGCATCAGCTTGCCGGATGCCGGATCGCGGAACTGGTGGGCATATAGCGGACCGTAAAGACCGAAATCGCCGATCGAAGGGCGCGAGCCGAGCAACATCTCATGGTCGGCGAAATGGGCGTCCAGCTCGTCGAGCAAGCGGCAATAACCCGTTTCGATCGCCGAAGCGGTGCGCGCATCAATACCCAGAATCGGCAGCGCGCCTTCGAAACTGGTCGCGTTGGCGCGTCCGATTTCATATTGCCGGTCGCTGTCGGCATCAGGCGCGGACAGCCTGCCGAACTCGCGATAGGCAAAATCGCGATTATAAGTCCAACGGTAGTGCATTGCCGGCAGGATCAGCCATTCATCGCCATACAGCTCCAGCAGCAGGGCCGCGAGTTTCTGCACGGGCGTTTCTGGAAACACCGAAGGCGGGCCGAGCCGCGCGTCCAGCGTGTCGATGATTTCGGACGTATCCTGAAGCAGTTCGTCTTCGGGTCCGCAGACCACCGGGATCACAGCCCATCCCACGCGTGGCATGATGATTTCGCGATAGACATCTCGCGTGGCCAGCTCCTCGCTGTAGTCGGCGCGTTTCCAATCGAGGAAAGCGCGCGCCTTGCCGGTAAAGTAACTGACCTCGGCACCGTAAAGCGTGTAGGACATGGTTTTCGCCTCCCAGGCGTATTTGCGCCTGATTATGTTGCGCAAGCGACACGGCTTGCCCGCAATCGACCAGACAAACCCTGCAGCCAGCGTTAAATCGCTTGACCCTTCGCACCTGCATCACAGAACCGTCACATAGAGCTGCCGGTTTCTGGTCCGGTTGCCAAACAGGGAAAAGGGTGATCGCTCAGATGTCCATCGAAAAGTTTCTCCGCCTCGCGACCGGCGCCAGTGTCTTCGCATTTTTCAGCGTATCACATGCCAGCGCGCAGACGACCTCCGATTCGGAAGCCCGCCTCAGCACGGTGACTGTGACCGCCCAGAAGATCGAGGAGGACCTCCAGGACGTGCCGATCTCGATCTCGACGCTTGGCGGCGACACGCTCGACAATCTCAAGGCGTCGGGCGCCGATGTGCGTTTCCTGTCTGCGCG
>CAYXQV010000311.1:0-2841 GCA_964467505.1 uncultured Hyphomonadaceae bacterium
CGCGCTGGCCGAGGCCGGGTCCGCCGCTGACAGCGCGCGGGCGATCTCCAGCCCTCCGGCATAGGCCGCCTTCGCCGCCGACAAATCGCCCTCCGCCACGGCCACATTGCCGAGCTTGTTCAGCGACACGCTGACATCCCGCTTCGCCTCCGCCGAGGCCGGGTCGGCCGCTGACAGCGCGCGGCGTATCTCCAGCCCTTCGGTATAGGCCGCCTTCGCCGCAGACAGGTCGCCCTCTGCCACCGCCACATCGCCGAGCTTGCTGAGCGATACGCTGACATCCCGCTTCGCGAGCGCAGAGGACGGGTCCGCCGCTGACAGCGCGCGGGCAATCTCCAGCCCTTCGGTATAGGCCGCCTTCGCCGCAGACAGGTCGCCCTCCCTCACCGCCACATCGCCGAGCTTGATCAGGGAGACCCAGACATCCCGCTTCGCGCTGGCCGAGGACGGGTCCGCCGCTGACAGCGCGCGGGCAATCTCCAGCCCTTCGGTATAGGCCGCCTTCGCCGCAGACAGGTCGCCCTCCGCCACACGAATGTCGCCCTGATCATTCAGCGCGACCGAACGGTCCCGCTCATCCCCTGCCGCCTCCAGCGCGACCTCCGCTGCCGCGCGCGCCGGGCCAAGCCGGCCGGCATGGCGCTCTTCCAGCCGGGCGAGATAGATCCAGGCCCAGAAATCGGAGCCGTCGAGCCGTGTGGCCTCGCGATAGGCGGCGAGGGCCTTTGCGGGCTCGGTTTCAAAAGCCAGCTCGCCGAGCCGGCGATAATCAGCGGCATCCTCCCGATCCATCTGCGCGCGCATTTCCGCACGCTGGGCGAGCGATGTCTCGAATGCCGCGATCACGCGGGCAAATTCGGCCCTTGCCTCGGCCATCCGCCCTGCACGCACCGCCTCAAGCGCGGCCCGGGCCTCCTCGCGCACGGGGGCGAAAGCGCCACGCTCATCATTGAGCATGGCAAGATAGGCCTCGGCGAACTGGTCGGGCGCCATGGGCAGCCGCTCGCCTTCTCCCGCGCCAAGCGCCTGAATCTGAGCAATCGCCGCCAGGATTTCCTCTTTCGAAGCCTCGACACGATCGCCCACCTGTTCGGCGGCATCATCCACGCGCTGGCCAAGGGCCTCATCGCGCCCGCGGCTCGCCTCGCCTTCATGGGAGACGCGCTTTTCGACCTGTTTGGCGGCGGCGAGACTGTCGCGGTGGCGCTTAGCCGCCGAGCTGTCTGTCTGCGGGGCGGGCGCAAAGAGTTGTTTGAGACTGGCGGCAAGCTGGATCAGGAACCAGACGAGGCCAAACACCCCGACCGCGCTGACAGCGCCCCAGACCTCAAGCGAGATGTCGCGGCCCAAGACCACGATCTCGGGCAGCAAGCGTTTCAAATCCCCGAAATAACCGTCCATGCGCACGCTCCCGTGACGCCACTCAACAAAAGCGCGTGCAGGTGGTCAAGCCTTCAACTCTCCGTATAGCGATAGCCCACGCCGTAGAGGGTTTCGATGGCGTCGAATTCGCCGTCGACCTCGCGGAATTTCTTGCGCAGGCGCTTGATATGGCTGTCGATGGTGCGGTCATCGACATAGATCTGGTCGTCATAGGCCGCGTCCATCAGCTGGTCGCGCGATTTCACATAGCCCGGCCGCTGGGCCAGCGATTGCAGGATCAGGAACTCCGTCACCGTCAGGCGCACCGGCTCGCCCTCCCAGTTGCAGGCATGGCGGTTGGGGTCGAGCGTCAGGCGCCCGCGCACGATCGGCTTGACATCGCCCTCCTCGGAGCCCGCCACCCCGCCGCGCGCCCGGCGCAGCACCGCCTTGACCCGCTCGGCCAGCAGCCGGTTGGAGCAGGGTTTGCGCACGAAATCATCCGCCCCGATATTGAAGCTGATGACCTCGTCAATCTCCTCATCCTTGGAGGTCAGGAAGATCACCGGCAGGTCGGTGGTCTGGCGCAGGCGGCGCAAGAGCTCCATCCCGTCCATTTTCGGCATCTTGATGTCGAGGATCGCCAGGTCCGGCGGGTTTTCCGACAGCGCCGGCAGCGCCGCCTCGCCATCATGATAGGTGCGCACCTCGTGGCCCTCGGCCTCGAAGAACATTTTCAGCGACGCAACGATATTCTCGTCATCGTCTACAAGTGCGAGCGTGGCCATGACACCTCCTCCTTCCCTTCCAAGAAACCACGGGCATTAGCGCCGGGCCGCATGAGGATTTCCCCTGTTATCAACCATGCTTTGGCGGGGGCGGGAACCCCTTGCCATGACTGCAGACAAAACAGGGCCTTACCGGCTTTTGCAGGTCATGATAACGACAATATCATGAAACAGGCGGCGCGCACGCCTTGAATCTGCCTGAATTCGCGTTTCGCGGTTCAGTGGCGTGCGGGCTTCGCCTTCAGGGCCACATCCAGGGCGCGGCGACCCCACGCGCTGGCTTCGTGCGGCGCTTCGGCAGCATCGGGCGGCAGCGAGACATAGCCCATATCGATCAGCTTGCCGTCGGATGGCCGCGTCCAGACAAAGACCTCGCCACCTTCCGCTTCGAGTGCGGCGCGCAGGTCCTTGTCGGTCTTCACATAGACCTCGTCATCGGCAATCAGCGCGAACATGACGCGCCCGGAGAACACGCCAGCCCCGCCGAACATCCTGCGGATCGAGATGTCGCCAAGGGGCGCAAACAGTTCCTCGACATATTCGAAGTACATATCGCGTTGTTGCTGCATGAATTGTGCGCGCCTCCCCGCGCCGGACCGGGCTGTCTGCTGGCCGCACACCCGCCGGCTTGACCTTGACTGATCGCGTTTCCCGGCAGCAATGACTGCCTCGACTCGCAAATGCGTCCCAC
>CAYXQV010000312.1:0-2831 GCA_964467505.1 uncultured Hyphomonadaceae bacterium
CCGAGCCCCGCGATGAGAGGTGAAAAAGGCATTTCAACCTTCATCCAGAAGGCCATCCACAGGGCAGTCGCCGCAGAGTAGAAGACCGCCTCCCAAGAAGTAGTCCTCATCCGTCGCATCATGTCAATCGTGAGCGAAACTGCGCTGAAGGAACCTGCCAATGCCATGCGCGCCCAATTAGCGCCCGGCCGGCGAGCGGGCAAGCCGGGCTTGACCACGCCGCCCATGCGCCGCATCTCCGGCCCCATGACACTGACACCGATCCACATCATAGGCGGCGGCATGGCTGGCTGCGAAGCTGCCTGGCAGGCCGCACAAATGGGCGTACCCGTCGTGCTCCATGAAATGCGCGGCGTGCGCGGCACCGATGCGCACAATACCGACCAGCTCGGCGAGCTTGTCTGCTCCAATTCCTTCCGTTCCGATGATCACGAGAACAATGCGGTCGGCGTCATCCACGAGGAAATGCGCCGGGCTGGCGGGCTGGTCATCGCCACGGCAGACCGCCATCAGGTGCCGGCGGGCAGCGCGCTCGCCGTGGATCGCGACGGTTTCTCCGCCGCCATGACTGCGGCGCTTGAGTCCCACCCCGATATCACGATCATCCGCGAGGAGATCACGGGCCTGCCGCCGGCCAGCTGGGACAGTGTCATTATCGCCACCGGGCCGCTGACCTCTCCTGATCTTGCGCAGGCCATACGCGGTGAGACCGGCCAATCCGACCTGGCCTTCTTCGACGCCATCGCACCAATCATCTACCACGACTCGATCGACATGGACGTGGCCTGGCGCCAGTCTCGTTACGACAAGCCCGGTCCGGGCGGGGAGACAGCGGCCTATATCAACTGCCCGATGGACGAGGCACAGTATAACGCTTTCATCGACGCGCTGATCGAGGGTGAAAAGACCGCCTTCAAGGATTGGGAGATGGACACGCCCTATTTCGAGGGCTGCCTGCCGATCGAGGTCATGGCCGAGCGCGGACGCGAAACGCTGCGTTTCGGACCGCTGAAACCGGTGGGCCTCACCAATCCGCGCGCGCCCGATGTCAAGCCACATGCCATCGTGCAGCTGCGCCAGGACAATGCACTCGGCACGCTGTGGAACATGGTCGGCTTCCAGACCAAGCTGAAATATGGCGTCCAGTCGGACATCTTCCGGATGATCCCGGGATTGGAAAATGCCCGCTTTGCGCGCCTTGGCGGGATTCACAGGAACACATTTCTCAACAGCCCGCGCCTCATCGATGACCGGCTTCGCCTGAAATCCATGCCGCGACTGCGCTTTGCCGGGCAGATCACAGGCGTGGAGGGCTATGTGGAAAGCGCCGCGATAGGGCTGGTGGCCGGCCGGCTTGCCGCAGCCGAGAAGCTGGGCCGCAAGCTGGACCCGCCGCCACCGACCAGCGCCCACGGCGCGCTTGTCGGTCATATCACGGGCGGCCATCTGGCCTCTGGGGCAAGTTTCCAGCCAATGAATGTCAATTTCGGCCTGTTTCCCGAGATGGACGATGCTCCGCGTCTTGACCCGCAGACCGGAAAGCGGCTGAGGGGAAAGGAGCGCGGGCGCGCACGCAAGCAGGCCATGGCCCGCCGGGCGCTCGCCGACTTCACTGCCTGGGCCGAGGCGGCGGCGCTGCCGCTTGCTGCGCAGTAGGCCGCCATGACGCAGCGCCCTGCCCTTTCCGTCCTCGATCCCTCGCCAGTTTTTGAAGGCCGCTCAGCGCGCGATGCGCTCAACGAGACACGCGCGCTTGCACTGGCCGCCGAACAGCTCGGATATCGCGCCTTCTGGGTCCAGGAACACCACAATGCGCCGAGCTTTGCCAGCACTGCGCCTGAAATCCTGATGGCCGATCTTGCCGCGCGCACATCGACGCTGAAAATCGGTTCGGGCGGGGTGATGCTGCCAAATTACTCGCCGCTCAAAGTGGCCGAGCAGTTTGCGACGCTGGCTGCGCTTTATCCCGAGCGGATCGAGCTTGGTCTCGGGCGCGCCACCGGGGCCGACCCGCGCACATCGGCAGCCCTGCTCGGCCCGGGCGGGCAAGCCTTTCCGCAAATGCTGCGCATGCTTCTGGACTGGTTGCAGGATGCGAGCGGTGAGGTTCCCCTGCCCGACAATCATCGCGCGCGCGGAATACATGCGCGTCCCGCCGGTGCGCGCCCGGATGTCTGGCTGCTAGCCTCTTCGGCCGAGTCGGCAGCCTTCGCCGGCGCCATGGGCCTCAAGCTCGCCTTCGCCGACTTTCTCAATCCCGGCGGCGGGCCTGAAGCCTTGCAGGCCTATCGCGATGCCTTCGAACCCTCGCTTGTCGCAACGCGCCCCTATGCGGCGATCGCGCTTGTCACCCTTGCGGCTGAGACAGCCGAGGCCGCCCGGCGTCTCGGCGCCCCGGCTGCGGCCTGGAACATCAAGCGCGCGCAGGGAAAATTCGCGCCCTTCCCCGGTGAGGCCGAGACCGCCGCTATCCTTCAAGAGGCCGGCCCGGCAGCGGTCGAATATGCCCGCTCGCGCAGCCTTTCCGGCACTGCGCAGGAGGTTGTCACCGGTCTTCGTGAAATCGCAGCCGCCTCGCGCGCGGACGAATTCCAGCTGCTGACCATTGCGCCCTCGCTTGACACCCGCATCGCCTCGCTCCGCCTCATCGCGGATGCATTCCAGAACGTCATGTGGTAAGCATTATTGCGGGAGGCTGGAATGCTCGAAAACGCAAGACTGATCGGTTTCATTGCGACGGCGAAGCCTGATGAGGCCCGGCGCTTCTATCGCGACACGCTGGGGCTGAAACTGCTTGATGAATCCGAGCACGGAATGGCCTTCATGTCGGG
>CAYXQV010000313.1:0-2829 GCA_964467505.1 uncultured Hyphomonadaceae bacterium
TCAGTCTGATGACAGGCATTTCAGAAAGGGCGCTCCTCGCGGGGCGCCTTTTTACTTTGTGCCTTGCCTGATGCTCGCAGCCGTGCCGGACAACTGCTCGCCATCAGTATAATCAAGCGCGAAAACATCGAGCGTCTCGCCCCAGGAAAACAGCTCGGCAGGCGCCTTTGGCCGGTTCGGGGCGGGGCGCAACAGGCCCGCCAGGGCCTTGAGTTTCGCAAGACCGTCGAGCGGCCTCGTGGCAGGTTCTCCAGACGCATCAACCTTGTTCGGAATGAATATCGCCTGCACAGGAAGCGCCGTTCCGCTTTTCTCTGGCTTGTCTGCGCCGATATGTGCGCCGCGCTCACAACCCGGCCAGGCCTGCCAGCACGGTGCCTGGCCTCCTGGCATCGAAAGCGCGGGGAGACTGTCGGCCGCCACCCTGCCGGCGATGGCGAGAGGCAAGGCGCTGCCCGCCTCGGCGATCTGAGCACAAGCGCCGAGGAATGTCGCATTCTGCTGCTGTGCAATCAGCAGCGAGGGCACATCCCATTGATTCGCGCGGCCATTGGCAAACAGGGCCAGCTCCCCGTCGATCCGCAGGCAGGACGCGTTCAGGCATGTCATGTCCGGGTGTGCCGCCTGCCATTCGCCAAGCAGTGTGTCTCGCAGCGCCGAGGCAAGCTCATTCAGTTTCAGTCCGGTCTTTACCAGCGTGTCCTGCGTGGCGAGCGCATAGCCCGGCGTGTCGGTCATCAGGTGCAGCGTGCTGTCGGGCTCGCGCGACGGTGTGCGCAGCGGTGCAACGAGATCTGCGATACGCGCGCCTATTTCAGGGGCCGACCAGCGTATCAGGACCGTCTTGCCGGCCCATTCTATCCAGTCTTGCCCACCGGCGAGGCGGGTCGCTTGCCGGCCAGCTGGCGGCACATCCGGGGCAGGCATGTCGGCTGGTTTGAGCAGGCCGTCGGCGACCCAGTCGGCCACCGCGTTGACCACTTCGCAGGACAAGGCCTGGCGCGCCGCTGGGGCATCGCCGATACTCATCGTGTCGGCCAATTCTGTGGCGACCTGTTCGGCTGGCGCGCCTGCCGAGGCCCGCAGCCAGATGAAGGCGGGCGCCGCCTCTGGCGAAAGAAACCGTCCGGTGCGTTCGGAAAACAGCGCAAGCGCATCGTCAAGGATGAATTCCTCGACCTGTGCGGGCGCAAAGCGGGGCGCCTCCAGCCTCGTGTCACTCACCGCGCGCGCCAGCATCAAGTCGGCAAAGCGCGGCGCGCGCAGGAATGGCAGGAAGCGGGCGACATCGCCTCCGGGATAAATGCGCTCGAACCGGCCCGCCCGGGCCATTTCCTCGGCGCTGGCGCGCACGAAGCCCTCGCCATCGGCCGGCTCGATATGGGCAGGGCGTTCGGGCAGGTTAAGCCCGAGCAGGGACACCAGGTCCTCGACGATGCCGCGCTTTGTCGCCTCTTCATAGATGCCGCCATCTTCGGGCGCTGCGCAGGTTTCCAGTGAAGGGCTGAGATTGCACTCCAGGAGCCAGGGCTTGAGGTCTTTATCGACCATGCAGTCCAGCCCGATGAGTTCGTAGCAGGCCTGCGCCGATGCGCCCGATTTCACGGTCCGCGCCAGCATCTGGTCTCGCGCGGCAGCTGCGCAAATGACGGCGATCTCCCTGATACGACCGAAAAGGGCCCCCGCGTCCGCGCCCTGTGCGCTCAGCCATGTGCGATAATCGTCAAAGCTGTGAAACACGACCGGTGCTTCGACCTTGTCATTATGGGCATTGATGTCGGGATTTGTCAGGTGCGCATAAAGATTGTCGAGGTCGCCGGCGCTGTAAGGTTCCGAGGCGAGTTTCACGAACCCATCCCTGTAGAGATATACTCTTAGCGGCTCGACCGAGGCGATCAGCAGATACAGGCGCAGGACATATTTCCTGCCACCCAGCAGGTGCGGTCGATCAAGATATTCCTGCACAAGCCAGTCCTCGCCCATGGGCACTTCCCCGGCATCTTCGAGCACGCGGATGCCGCGACCGCGCGACAGGCGCTTCGGCTTCACGATCCAGCGCTTTTGCGGGTTTTCAAGGGCTTCGCGCTGCAGGGCATGATAGTCGCCGGGCATGATGTGGCTTTTGGGAAAAAAGTCGAGGCTGGCGCGCGCCTGCGGCGTGGCTGCGAGGCGTTCCGCCTGGCTCAGCGTGGTGTAGAGCATCGACTTGACGGTCAGCGCATTGTTTCCGGGAATATGGTTGATACTCGCCCCGGGGCCGGCCTCCTTGAACAACTCGCCCGCTGGCATGCCTGTGTGCCAGCAAGTGTCCCAGTTGTGCCTGTCTCCCTGCGCCCACAGGTCCGGGTCGAGGCTTTCGACAAAGAAACGGTCCTGCGCGGGTGCCTTGCGCGCGCCGGTCCAGTAGCGACGAATTCGTGTCATGCGTCCTCGTGTCATTGTGGCGGCGGTGTTATCCCGGCGTTCAGGATGCGCGAGCGCCGCGCGACTTGGCAAGGCTGGGCGCGCTGACGATCACGTCAACAAGCCGGGCCGGGGGCTGGCGCAATGCAGCGCGCAGGTGAGGCGCGCTCAGGTGTAGCCGAGGAAAGTGACGATGGCGGACAGGACGGCTGGGTCAAGGCAGAGCTCACGATGGTCAAGCCCGGACATGCCATGGACGCTCGCGCCGGGCAACCGGCCCGCCAGTGCTTCGATCTCGTCGAGCGGGCAGCCAGTATCGGCGTGGGAACCGACAAGCAGGAGTCTGCCGTTATAGCCTGCAAGCGAACCGGCAAAATCATAAGCGCCAAGATCGCCTCCGCCAGCCTCGCCGACGATTTCCAGCGC
>CAYXQV010000314.1:0-2822 GCA_964467505.1 uncultured Hyphomonadaceae bacterium
CATCATCAATGCTGCCTCGCGCCTTAGCCGAAGCTGGGACGAGACCGTCTGACCCAGCGGCAGGGCGCCCTGTCAGGAGAAAACCGCTTGAAGCGCCCTGGTTGGCTTCGTAGCGTCTGCGAATGAGCAAGAACCCGTTTCGCTAATTCAAGACGTCGCCCGAGACCATCCGCCTGGCGGTCATTAAGTATGTACGCTTCCCGCTGTCGCTGCGGAATGTCGAGGGTCTGTTGCATGAGCGCGGCAAGGATATCAGCCATGAAACGCCGACCGCCAGGTGACCGGCCGCCACCTGAACAATCGGGCTGAGAACAGTCACCTGCCGTTCCGACGACGAGAGCGGGCAATGTCCCGGTTCAGGCGGGTGCAAAGTCTGCAAAAGTTCGCCTTCGTCTTCAACCACTTCAACAAGGACCGCTCCATCGAACGCCGCCCTCCTCGAGTGGCGCGGGCTTCTCTCCGCCGGAGGGCAGGCGGATCTCACGATGCTGGAGACTGGTTCGCTTTTGTTTGACAGCACCCTCTTTGCGCGCGCATCGGGGAGGTCGACAAGGCTTGGGGTGGGGCGGTGATAGCGTTGCTGCCGCGCCGCCGGTGTGTGCCCCTCGAAGCGATGGCTCAGGCCCCGCGCCGCTGAAAGATGACGCTGAGATTGCTGGCCGGCATGGAGATGACCTCGGCCAGGACGAGGCCGGCGGCGCTGGCCAGGGGGACAATGTCACGGTCGAGATCGCGCACGCCCCAGGCCGGGTTGCGGGCTTTCAGGCTCTCATTGAAACCGGCATTCGAAGGCGCGATTTCGCCGTCGCGGGCAAACGGGCCATACACCATCAGCCGCCCGCCACTGGCGAGCAACTGCCCGGCGCCTTCGATCAGGCCCTCTGCGGCGGCAAATGGCGCAATATGGATCATGTTGGCGCAGAAGATGGCGTCCAGCGGGGCAGGGACCTTGTCGGCGTGCCAGCCGGCCTGCGTCACGTCGAGCGCGAGCGGGCCTTTCAGCCCGGAGCCGGGCCCGAAATGGGCGGCCCATGCGGCCTGGCTTGCAAGGCCCTCATCGTCGATGTCGGAATACCACCAGTTGAGCTGGTCAAGGCCGGGCGCGATATGGGCGCCATGCTCGCCGGTGCCCGAGGCGATTTCGAGGACGGTTCCGGCATGTGGCATGTGCGTGCGGAACACCTCGCCAATGGCATCGCGGTTGCGGGCCACCGACGGGGAAAACCTGCGCGCGTCGCCGTCACCCGAGCGGGTTTCGAGTGCGGCGGGCCGCGCGCGGGCCGGGTCGGTGCCTTTGGGATCATTCGTCATGGCCCTGTGTCTTGCGCCAAATGCTGGCCGGCGCAATCCCGTCTCGGGTCGATTTGATCGCAAAAACGGTGGACATTGCGGCTCATTCGGCCACCATCGGGGACATTCAGACGCGGTAACAGGAGGAATCCCGATGCGTATCCGTTCACTTTTCATTGCCCTGGCAGCCAGTGTGGCGCTCGCCCCGGGCGCGATTGCCGGCGAGCCGGTGACCTATGAGGTCGATGGCGTGGCTTATGAGGGCTATCTTGCGCAGGCGACCCGCGAGCCACGCGGGCTGGTGATTGTCATTCATGACTGGGACGGGCTGACCGATTACGAGGTCACACGCGCGGAGATGCTCGCCGATATGGGATATGACGCGTTTGCAGTGGACCTTTACGGCGCCGGCAACCGTCCCGATACGACCGAGGCCAGAAAGGCCGAAGTCGGCAAGCTTTATAATGACCGCGAGGCGATGCGCACACGCATTCTCGGCGGTATCGAGACCGCGCGCGAAGCGACCGGCGGAACGCGCGCGGCTGTGATGGGGTATTGTTTCGGCGGGGCGGCGGTGCTCGAACTTGCCCGCTCGGGCCGCGGCGAAGAGATCGCCGGCTATGCGAGCTTCCATGGCGGTCTGTCCACGCCGGACGGCCAGGACTACAGCGCCGTCGATGCGCCCATCCTGATCGCCCATGGCGGGGCCGATGCCAGCATACCCAACAGCCAGGCCGCCGATCTCGCCACACGCCTTGAGGATGCCGGCAAGGACTACCTGCTGGAAGTGTATTCCGGCGCGCCGCACGCTTTCACGGTGTTTGGAAGCGAGCGCTATCGCAAGCAGGCCGACGAGACATCCTGGACGAGCTTTTCAAAAATGCTGGACAGCGCGTTCGGCGAACCGGGCTGACGGGCAGCAGGGGCGGGGCGGGCGAGCAGATCAGGCCGGCTGCCCGCCCCACTTTCAGCCTCAGGCGCGGGCGGTGAAGCGCTCACGCAGTTCGGTCTTCAGGATCTTGCCATTGGCGTTGCGCGGCAGGGGATCGGTCAGGAACTGGATCTCGACGGGCACCTTGAAGGATGCCAGATGGCTGGCGACATGGTGGCGCAGCTCTTCCTCGGTCACGCTCGCGCCCGGCTTGAGCTGGACCACGGCGCCGACCTCCTCGCCAAGCACCTTGTGCGGAATGCCGACAATGGCCGCATCCATCACCGCAGGATGATCATAGAGCGCGCTCTCAACCTCGATACAATAGATGTTCTCGCCGCCACGGATCAGCATGTCCTTGGCCCGGTCGACGATATAGAGGAAGCCCTCCTCATCAATGCGCGCGAGATCACCTGTCACCACCCAGCCCTCGCGGAACGTCTCGGCGGTGGCATCGGGACGGTTCCAGTAAAGCTTGCAGTTTGACGGCCCCTTGCACCACAGCTCGCCGATCTCATCCGGCCCGAGTGTGTTGCCATCGGGATCGACGGTCTTGATTTCCACGGCGGGTGGCGGCGCGGCGGCGCTGTCGGGACGGTTG
>CAYXQV010000315.1:0-2819 GCA_964467505.1 uncultured Hyphomonadaceae bacterium
TGTCGTGGATCGACTTGCCGGCATCCTGTTCAAGGTGCAGCCGCTCGATGCCGACGGTGAAGGAATAGGCCGGGTCGCCATGGGCCGGCTCGACATCCACCTCGATCTCGCCCTCGCCGACAATCGGGTAATCGAACTGGCTGATCTGGTAGCCCTGCGGCAGGTCGGGATAGAAATAGTTCTTGCGGTCGAAGCGCGAATATTCATTGACCTGCGCATTCAGGCCGAGCCCGGTGCGCACCGCCTGTTCGACACATTTGTCATTGATCACCGGCAGCATGCCCGGCATCGCCGCATCGACAAGTGCGACATTGGCATTGGGGTCTGCGCCAAACGCGGTCGAGGCCCCGGAAAACAGCTTCGACTGGCTCTTGACCTGCGCGTGCACCTCCAGCCCCATGACGACTTCCCAGTCGCCGGTCTCGCCTTCAAGGATATAAGGGGGGCGGGTCTCGCTCATCTGGACATCTCCGGGCCGGTCAGCATGGGAATTGACGAGATGCTTGATAGACCGGCTGGCGCCAGCTTGTCGAGCCGGTCTCAGCTCGCAACGGGCGCGCTGGCTTGTGCACGCTTTTGCTGGCGGCGATGCTCGCGGCGCACTTCAGAAGCTATAGACTTCCAGCCAGCCACGCCCGAGCGCACGCGTTTGACCTCTGCGCCATCCATCAGCACGAAACTTGGCCAGCTGATTGAGCGCCGGTTGCCGAAGGCTTTCAGGAAGGCCTCCTGGTGGCGACCATATCCGCCTTTCCACGGGTCTGCCCGCCCATGGCTCAGATCGGCGATGTGCAGCCTTGCCGCAGAGGCCGCCGGGTCGCGGCGCCAATCGACAAGATCAGTGCGCTTCCAGTGCTTGCACGCCCCGCAGCTGGGCGAGCCGAAATAGTAGATTTCATATTCAGCAGGCGGCGGCGGATTCAGCGTCTGCCAGCCTATCGCGCCCCCGACCAGGAACGTGCCAATCACCATCATCATCAGAAAATCGCGCATTGGAGCCCCCGCTGCTTGAGCATGCACGTTCAGATTGGCACCAACACGCGAAAAAACCCCAAAGATTTCATGAGAATTTTCAGGTGTGTCGGCGCAAGGCCGGGGTCCGGCGCCTTGCCAGCGCGGTGTTTTGGTGCATCCTCGATAATCGAAGACATCGAAAGGCGATACAGCCCATGTTGTTCAAGATGCTGCTGGAAACGAAGTGCCCGGAGGAGCGGGCCATGGTGCGCGGCTTCATCCGTCATGGTGTGGCGGGATTTGCGGTCGGCTTTTGCGTCGGGGCCGTCATGTATGTGATGATCCTGATGGCCATGGCGGGCTCATCAATCGAGATCCCGATCCTGTTTGCCATAGCCATGCTTGTCCAGGCGGGTGCGCTGGGCGCTTTTGTCGGGCTCGGCATCTATATGAGCCGGGTGACTGACCGCGACAGCGACGATGATGATGACAGTGATGATGACGGCGACAGCGGCGGGACGCGGGCGCCGGTTACGCGGCCGGAACGACAAGGCGCGCGGCCGGCCCTGCCAAGACTTGCACCTGCCTGACAGACTTCAACCTTCGTCAGTCTTGCTGCGTTCGCGTGCGCGGCGCACCCGCTCGCGGCGGGCCTGCATTCGCGCATCAAGCTCGCTGTTGCGTCCCCATTTTTGGAAGGTCGACGGACCGCGCCTGGCGTCTGCGCCGTGCTCACCCTTGCCCCGGCGCTCCAGGGCACGGACAATCATCGCAATGCGAATGCCGACATAGGCCGCAGCCACAAGCGACAGCGATGAAATGGTCCGCACATTCGGCGCAAACGGATCAAGGCCCATCTGGCGCGCCATGACATACATGATGGCGCCCGCCACGGCGAAGCCTGCAATCGCGTAGAATATGAACCTTGTCATTTCGCCAGTATAGAGCTTCGGGGCGATCGCTACCACCACTTAACGGGCCGGTGCACAAAACCTGCGGCTTGTTCGAGCGCGCCGGCGACACGGAAACAGGCTGCTTCGTCCAGGGCCTTGCCGACAACCTGCAGGCCGAGCGGCAGCCCCTCTCGGTCAAGCGCTGCGGGAACCGAGATCCCCGGAAGGCCGGCAAGATTGGCAGTCACCGTGAACACGTCGTTGAGATACATGTCGACCGGATTGTCGCTCTTTTCGCCAAAGGCAAAGGCCGCGCTCGGGCAGGTCGGCGTGAGCAGCGCGTCCACTTTCTCAAAGGCGCTGCGGAAATCCTGCAGGATGCGCGTGCGCACCTTCTGGGCGCGCAGATAGTAGGCATCATAATAGCCCGATGAAAGCACATAGGTTCCGATCATCAGCCGGCGCTGGACCTCGGTGCCGAACCCACCCGCGCGCGAGGCTTCATAGGTCGAGACGAGATCGTCGCCCTCAATCCGCGCGCCATAACGCATGCCATCATAACGCGCGAGATTCGACGAGGCTTCCGCTGGTGCGACGATATAATAGGCGGGCAGGGCATATTTCGTGTGCGGCAGGGACACATCGACAATCTCGGCGCCCTGCGCCTTCAGCCATTCGATCCCCTGTTGCCAGAGTGCCTCGATTTCCGCCGACATGCCATCGACGCGATATTCGCCGGGAATTCCGATTCGCATGCCCTTCACGCCGGCATCGACCTGCGCGCGCCAGGCGGGTGTCTCGACCGGCAGGGACGTGGAATCCTTCTCGTCATGCCCGCACATCACTTCCAGCAGGATCGCGGCATCCTCGACCGTCTTGGCGATCGGTCCGGCCTGGTCGAGCGAGGAAGCAAACGCGACCATGCCATAGCGGCTGGCACGGCCATAGGTCGGCTTGATCCCGACCGTGCCG
>CAYXQV010000316.1:0-2791 GCA_964467505.1 uncultured Hyphomonadaceae bacterium
CCGTCCGCCGCGACTGGCAGGCGGCAAGGGCCTGGCTGGAAGCGAAGATGACGGCGTAGCGCCGCAGCCACGTCATGAATGCGCTGATTGTCGATTCAGCCTAGCGCGCGGCCTGCTCCCAGAAGCGCGGGGCGTGGCCTTTCTGGGCCAGCTTGCGGTAGAAATGCAGGATGAGACCGTTGGAAGCGACTTCGGACCAGACGTCGGGCTGGCCCAGCCAGTCCGTGTCGTCTTGTGCAATCTCGCCCGCATGTGCACTGCGATAGATCGAAAGAAGGCGCAGCTGGATATCTGCGCGGTGATTGCCCGCCGCTGAGACGAGCCCAATCTCTGCCGCCTCAAGGGTCTCTGCCGCCTCAGCTGCAGCGCCGGCGCGCTCCAAAAGGCAGGCGAGAATGCCCTGGCTGACCAGGTGCAGGGTGCTCTTGTCGCCGCTGAAGCGGGCAAACAGCGAAACGGCCTCCCGCATGCCGGAAACGGCCGTGTCATGGTCGCCTTGTTCCGAACGGATCATCGCGCGCACGGTAAGCGCGCGGGCCATTTGAACGCTTTCGCCGCGCAAGGGCACGTCTTCCGTCAGTATGGCATCGACGAGGCTGTCGGCCTGCGCAAGATCGTCCGACCATGAGAGCAGATAGCTGGCCATATTGAATCGGAGGATGTCACGGCCGTAGGTGGCGAAGCCCGGATTGGCGTCCATGATTTCAATCGCGCTGGTGTAGGCGTCGAGCGCAGCGTCGAAATCGGCTTGCAAGGCGCGCATGTTGCCGAGCCCGGCAAAGGCAAACAAGCGCTCGAACGGATCTTCCAGCCGCCCCAGCCGGGCTTCAAGCAGACGCGTGGCATGAGCAACATCCTCGGGCGTGCGCGTCAGCCGGGCCAGTCGGCTGGCATAGTTCGATGCATCGGCCTCGCTGGTCAGCGCGCCATCGCCATAGAAAGCCACGAGCCTGCTAAAAATCTCGGTCGCCTCGACCGTGCGTCCCGCATCCGAAAGCATCATGGCGTAGACTTCCTCGCCCAGGCTGACGAGCTCTGGCGGGCCGATCCGCTCGGCCATCCAGGGATCGAAAATGCTCAGTGCGCGGACCGTATCGCCTCGGAAATAGAAGTTGCGCCCGACCGCATAGCTCAGCGCAGCAGCAGTCTTGGGGTCGCTCTCGCGCGCATCAAAGGCTTCCTGCCAGCGCTCGATCATCAGGTTGCTCAGCCGGTCGACATCCTCGCCGCTACCGAAGGTGCGCTGCAACACATCCGAATAGGCCTGCTGCGCGGCGAGGGTGGCTTCGGTGCGGCCAAACTGCCATTGCGCCTGTGTCAGGGCTGCTTCCGCACGGGCCGCCTCCTGCTGCGCCCGGTCGGCGAAATTCAGGCTGGCCACCAGGCCGCCCATGAGGGCAGCGATCGCCACCCCGCCCAGGGCACTGGCCAGGGGATAGCGGCTGAAGAACTTGCCGATGCGATAAATCTGGCCGCCCTGTCGCGCATCGACGGGGCGGCCTTCCAGCACCGCCAAAACGTCGTCGCGAAGTGCATCGACGGGCGCATAGCGGTCGCCGGGCGCGGCTGCGAGGCACCGGTCGAGGATTGCCTGAAGGTCGCGATGGGTCAGCCGCGCCGCGTCGGGGGCCATGCTGCCATCGGCCTGTCGCTTGGGGAAGGTACCGGTCAGGAGCCTGTGCAACAGCACGCCGAGGGCAAAGATGTCGGTCTGGACGCTGACCGGCTCGCCCTTCAGCTGCTCCGGCGCAGCCGATGAGATGGTGAGCGCAGGGCCCTCTTCGTCGTCCTCCCCCAGCCCCGATGAAATCCCGAAGTCGATCAGCCGGACCTGACCGGCCGCGTCCACGAGGACGTTCTCCGGCTTGATGTCCCGGTGCAGGACCAGCCTGGCATGGGCGTGGCTGACAGCGCTGCACAGGCGCTCGAACAGGGACAGTCTCGCTTCGCGGTCATGGCCGGCCTCGCTGGCGTGGCGGTCAATCGGGCGGCCATCGACAAATTCCATGGCCATGTAGCTGCGGCCATCGGGCGTGACGCCACCATCGACAATGCGCGCAATGCCGGTATGTTCCAGTTGCGCCAGGCGCCGCCGCTCATTCTCGAACCGGGCGTCCCCCAGCCTGCTCTGCCGGCTGATGATCTTCAGCGCGACGGTCTGGTCGTAAAGGCCATCGGCGCGGCGTGCGCGGTAGACCTGGCCCATTCCGCCCTGGCCAACCAGGCCCTGCAGCTCCCAGACATCAATCCGGCTGCCCTCGGCGAGGATGTCTGCCGTTGGGACGGCGCCCTGCGCGTCGTCTGCCTCGCCGGCGGTCTGCATGAAGCCCCCGCCCGCTTTCGCGCGGGCCAGCAGGCGTCGGGCAAGGCCCAGCGTGTCATCGCCCTCCACCGTGGCTTCAAGGAAGGCCTGCGCCGCACCCCCATCCAGAGTGAGGGCGTGCTCCAGTCCAGCAGTCAGCTTCGCCCAGTCCGTCATCCAACACCCCACTCAGACCCGACATTAGCACGGCTAAAAAGTCGTACGGATCTCGAAAGCTAGCCATAAGCAGAAGTGTACTCAACACTTATCCCGGCCAAGCATGCCTGGGGGCTTCGGCAGAAATGCAGAAAGCGACGGTGTTCAGCGATCGGAATTGCGACGCTAGATTGTAGCGCAGCTTTCTTGCAAACAATGACATGGGCGATGACTGGACGCCCAGAGAGCGGCGAGCGGTCGGAATGTCCCCAGTAATTGACCGATAGGCCCTAACGGCGAATGTCCCTTTCGGGCCAAGAATGCTCTGATCAA
>CAYXQV010000317.1:0-2773 GCA_964467505.1 uncultured Hyphomonadaceae bacterium
AAGATGGTTTGGAGGCCGCGATGAGCAAATACAAGTCGCAGTTCCTGCGCACGCTCGATGAGCGGGGCTATATCCGCCAGCTTACCCATGAGGCCGAGCTTGATGCCTATTGTCAGGTCGGGGCGCCGGCGGCTTATATCGGCTTTGATGCAACCGCTGACAGCCTGCATGTCGGCTCGCTGGTTGGCATCATGATGCTGCGACGCCTGCAGCAGGCCGGCGGCAAGCCGATTGTACTGATGGGGGGCGGCACGACGCGGGTCGGCGATCCGACCGACAAGGAAAAGTCCCGCCCGATTCTCACTGACGCTGAAATCGCTTCCAATATCGAGGGCATCCGAAAGGCGTTCGAGCCCTTCATCGCGTTCGGCGCAGGCGAGAGCGACGCCCTGATGGTCAACAATGCCGACTGGCTCGACGCGCTCGGCTATATCGAGTTCCTGCGCGATATCGGGAAATATTTCACGATCAACACGATGGTGAAACAGGACACGGTGGCGCGCCGGCTCGCCAGGGAACAGCCCTACACATTCCTGGAATTCAATTATGTGCTCCTGCAATCATATGATTTCCTCGAACTTTACCGGCGCCATGGCTGCGCGATGCAGATGGGCGGTTCGGACCAGTGGGGCAATATCGTCGCGGGTGCCGACCTCATCCACAAGGCCGATGGCGGCGATGCGTTCGGCCTGACCTGCCCGCTGATCACGACCGCCTCGGGCGCCAAGATGGGCAAGACGGCAGACGGCGCTGTCTGGCTCAACGCCGACAAGCGCAGCCCCTACGAATACTGGCAGTTCTGGCGCAACACCGAAGACGCCGATATTGGCCGTTTCCTGAAACTGTTCACTGACCTGCCGCTGGACGAGATTGCCCGGCTTGAGGCTCTGGAAGGCGCCGAAATCAACGATGCCAAGATCGCGCTGGCCGACGCGACCACGACACTGCTGCACGGAGCCGACGCAGCCCGCCAGGCGCGCGAGGGTGCCGCCGCTGCCTTTGCCGGCGCTGGCAGTCTCGACAAGCTGCCAACCTTCGAGATCGTGGCCGAAGACGGCGCAAGTTCAACCGTGGCGCTCCTGCGCGCTGCCGGTCTTGTCAAGTCCAATGGCGAGGCGCGCCGCAAGATCACCGAGGGCGCCGTGCGGGTGAATGACGAGATAATCAATGAGGACAGCCTGCATTCGCGCGACGACCTCCTGGCCGATGTCGGCGCCTTCAAGGTCCAGGTCGGGCGCAAGCGCATCGCCCTGGTGCGCCCGGTCTGAACGCGTCAGTTTTCGGCCTCGGCCTCGTCGGGAAGCGGCAGATCGGTTTCTGCCGGGTTCTCGAAAATCCGTCGCAAGATGCCAGGCGTGACCGCTGAGAACGGATTGACGGCCACCTGTGCCTTGTCGAGCGAGCCGCGCACCGAATAGGTCAGCGAGAAAATCCCCTCGCCCTCGCGCCCGACAACAAGGTCGCCGATGATCGGAATGCCGCCAAGCGCGGAATTCACGCCGAAGCTCGGCACCAGGACGCCGTTGAAATCGAGCTTGCCACTGCCCGGCTCGATCCATCCATTCACCGTCAGGCCAAGCGCAGGCCCTGATGCGCGCCCGCCCTCGACCACGAACCGCCCGCCGGCAACCTTCAGCGGGACCGAGATCTCCGAGAACAGCACCCCGTCCCCGCCAAGTGTGTCGGCAAGGCCACGCAGCGAGCCGAGCGAAAGGATCTGCGTGAGAAATGGCGCGTCACGCAAGCGTGCACCGCTTATCACAACATTCATGTCGGACGGCGAGGATGGGCGCAGACGGCCGGTGAGCGAAACCGTACCACCCTCCAGGAAATCCAGGCCAAGCGCCGCCTTGAGAAGGAAGCCGGCGCTGGCGCTGTCGATCCTGATCGCGGCGCTGCCATCAGGCTGGAGGGCGTAGCTTGCCTCCATCGGTGCGCCGTCACGGGTCGAACCGCTCGCATGGAAGGATTGCAGGCCCTGCGTGGTCGAAATCGCAGCCAGACGCGCACCGATCATCTCGAACCCATCGCCCAGCGCCAGGCGTTCAACTTCGGCATCGAGCGTGAGCGGACTGGAAAAGCTGCCTGCGCCTCCGATGGCGCCAAGATCGGGCATGGCGCTTGAGATATCGAGGAAGGGTCCGGTCAGGCTGAAGGCCAGCGTGCCGTCCTCACCGCGTGACAGTTCACCACTGACATCGGCTCGCCCGCGCAGAAAGGCGCGTTTCAGGTCGGCCTGCAACAGGCGTCCGTCCTCGCCCAGAAGGATATCTCCTTCAAGGCGCGCATTGTCGCTGACAAGACGCGTGACGGCATGGCGACCGCCTGCGCGGTGTGTGTAATCGATCTGCGCACTGGCCGGCTCACCGGGGGGTTTGAGCCAGCCGATTTCCGCAAGGTCGATCCGTGCCGCTCCAAGGTCGAGTTCAGCGTGCACCGAGCGGACCGTTTCCCCATCGAGGCGCGCATCGAGTTCGACCGGAACCCGTCCACTGATATAGGGCCGACCGAGAAGCCCGAAACGGTTGAGCAGGTCCGGGGTGACGACACTCCTGGCGGCAAGGCGCGAAGGCTCGCCATCATTGCCAAGACCGTCACGCCAGTCGAAATTCACTGTCGCCGGCCCGAGCTGGCCAAAGCCGGTCACGACCAGACGATCCTGATCAATATCCACACGCGCGGTCGTGCCGGTCAGGTCAAGCCCGCTCGTGACATCTTCCAGCCCGCCATTCTGCACTTCGCCCTTGACCGAGAAGCGGAGCGCACCGGGCGG
>CAYXQV010000318.1:0-2771 GCA_964467505.1 uncultured Hyphomonadaceae bacterium
GCCGCCGGCATGCGAGCGCGAATCGACCTTGAGATAATCATCGATGAGTTCGCCGCTGTCGGCATCACGCTCAGACGAGCGGATCGAGATATTCGACGTGGAATCCACCGCGCCGCCTCCGGCAATATCGGATAGGGTCTGACCTGCTGCGCCCATCAGGACGGTCTTCGAGCCGGCCACGACTGACTGGTAGCCATCGGAGGCATCAAGCTCCCAGCGCACCAGCCATGAGAAGCGGTTGCCGCCGCCATCGGCCCCGGCATTGCCATTCTGGCCAGCCGTTTCCGGTGGGTCGACGACATAGAAGGCGTAAATGTAGGGCGTATCGGCAAAGTCGGGATGCAGGGCGATGTCGAGGAGCCCGCGGTCCTGGCGGTTGTTGACCTCGCCGGTCAGGTCGAGAATGGTCGAAAGTGTCTCGCCGGTAGAGATGTCGCGCAGGGTGATCTCGCCGCCCTTTTCGGCCACGATCATCTGCTCGCTCGCGCCGGGCACGAATTCAAACGCAATCGGCTGGGAAAGCCCCTCGAACACGGCGCTGCTGGACACGTCGAATTGCGAATCCAGTGGCGGATCGACGGGGTCTTCGACCGGGTTTTCATCATCAAGTATGCTGATCGTGGCGGTGCGGGGAAACTGCAGCGCGCCGCTGGAGACGTTGATCAGGGAAATGCTGAATATCTCCGTGACCTCACTGAGCGCATCGTCAAGCAGGTCGATCTCGACAATCGCACGCGTCTCGCCCGCCGGGATAGTCACGGTCCCTGAAACAGGGATCAGGTCGCCGCTCCCGGCCGTGCCGAGCACGGTTTCGAACTGGACCGTAACGGCCTGCGAACTGTCGCCCTCGCGCACGATCGCGACCGTGGCCACACCGTCGCGTTCACCGAAACTGTAAGTATCAGATTCAAGAAAAATTCGCCCAGACATATCCGGCCCTCCCTTTCCTTGTTTTTACGTCTCCCGAATCGATTGGGCAATACTTGGTATTCACTGAATGTGGAAATACTCACTGTTCTTTACAATTACGCGTCTCAGGCGAATTCTTGCCCTCAACTTATCCTTGTTGGCGAATGACACCTTCGCCGCTGACACCGTGGGGGTGCGGGCATCAGGTCGGAAAATGCTCTACGAGCTTGCCTGAACCGCAGAATATTGCGACCATTTGCTGGTGATGACTTATGCTGAACGGCTTTGCGCGGGCCTTCTCGCGTGCACACTCCTGATGGGCCCTGGCGGCTGTTCGCAGGCGCAGGACCCCGTATCCGAGTCCGGTTCGGGCGCCCAGCCAGCTGTCGCCGATGCCGGCCTGGTTGCCGATGGCCGGGTCATCGCACAAACCCATTGTGCAAGCTGCCACGCGATTGGCGAGACGGGCGAGAGCCCACGCACCGATGCGCCGGCCCTGCGCCATGTGCTTTCCAACTACGCACCGGACGCGCTCGCTGAGGATTTTCGCGAGCACATCCATGTCGGTCATGCCGACATGCCCGATTTCGACTTTGGCACACGCGGCACCGATGCCCTGCTGGCTTATCTCGTTTCCATTCAACAGCCTGTGGACTGATCGCGTTCGTGAGGGGCGCGCTGGCGGAATGTCTGACCTGAAAACCTATCTTGGCTGGACGATCGATTTTACGCGCCCGGCGGGCGAGCCGGCCTTTGTTGCTCCGGAATCGGTGTCATGGCAGGTCTTCAAGAACCCCGTTGCGCTGGCCATTGGCGGGGTGTGCGCGGTGCTGATGGAATTCGCCGAACCGCGCATCCGAACCGGGGTATGGGCCCATTCGACCTTCAAGGCGGACCCGCTGGGGCGTGCGAGACGGACCGGGATGGCCGCCATGGTGGGCGTCTACGGACCTGCAAGCGCGGCTCGCAGGGTGATTGCGGGCGTCAACAACATGCATGCGCGCGTGCAGGGCGAAACCCCGGCGGGCGAGCCATATGACGCACGCGACAGCGAACTGCTCGAATGGGTCGCCGCGACTGCCAGTTACGGTTTCGCCACCGCTTATGACCGCTTCGTCACACGGCTGGACGCGGGCGAGCTGGACCGTTTCCATGCCGAGGGCGAAACAGTTGCCCGCCTCTATGGCGCTCGCAATCCGGTATGCTCGAACGCGCAATTCAACAGCCTGCTGGAACGGCTCGCCCCACGCTTCGAGCCGCATCCGATCAATCGGGAGTTTCTCGCCATCATGTCTTCGGGACGTGCCGCGCCGGGTGTGCCAGGGCGGCTGCAGGGCCTGCTCGTCAACGCAGCGGTGGACATCCTGCCGCCGGTCGTGCGCGAGCGACTTGAACTCGGGCGCCAATATCGCCTGACAGGCGCAGGCCGCGCCAGTGTCCGGGCGATGGGCCGTATCGCCGAGAGCCTGCCCGACCCCGGCAGTCCGGCGGCGCAGGCATCCGCGAGGCTGGGCCTGCCGCGCCATTTCCCGTGGAGATCTGCGAGCATGCGTGCACGCCTCATCGCGAAGGCGCACCTGCAAGGCGGCGCGGCGGCCAGGTGATGGTATTTCTCCGCGCTTGCCTGTCGCACCTATTGCGTCAGCGCGTCCTCATAGGCCTGCTCTGCGTCGAGCCATTCCTGTTCGGCCGCCTCAAGCCCTTCGACAAGCCGCGCGCGGGTCTTCAGCAGCACTTCCGCCGGCTCGCTTGATGCATCCGGGCTGGCGAGCTGGCGGTCAATTGCCTCGATTTCGGCTGCGGCAGACTGTCGGCGCTTTTCGGCTGCTTCGGCCTTGCGTTTGAGCGGGGCGGCGGCCTTG
>CAYXQV010000319.1:0-2767 GCA_964467505.1 uncultured Hyphomonadaceae bacterium
CCGCCGACAAGCTGACGGGCAAACAGGTCTACAGCGCCGACCTCAAGCTTGACGGCATGCTCAATGCCTCGATCAAGGCCCCGCCGATGCGCGGCGGCCAGCTGAAATCCTTCGACGCATCGGCGGTGGAACAAATGCCCGGCGTGGTGAAGGTGGTGCGGATCGATGACGCTGCGGTTGGCACAAGCGCCGTAGCCGTGATCGCAAAGACCTGGTGGCAGGCCAACAGCGCGCTCGACGCCCTGCCGGTCGAATGGGAGGCCGGCGAGGGCTCCGACCATTCCAGCACCGCTTTCGAAGCCGAGCTTGATGACGGCCTGACATCAAGTGAAGGCGTGTTTGTCGGCAATGCCGCAGGCGACATTGCGGCCGCTTTCGAGGCCGCCGACAAGGTGATCGAAGCGACATACAACATGCCGCACCAGAACCATGCCTGCATGGAGCCGATGAACGCCACTGCCCTCGTCACCGATGACAAGTGCGAGGTCTGGTGCCCGACACAGAATGGCGAAGCCGCGCTGGCTGCCGCTTCGGAAGCCTCCGGCCTGCCGATTGAACAGTGCGAGGTCTACAAGCTGCATCTTGGCGGCGGCTTCGGGCGGCGCGGGGCAAGTGATTTTGTCAGCCACGCTGTTCTGGTCGCCAGACAGATGCCGGGCACGCCGGTGAAGGTGCTGTGGACGCGCGAGGAATCGATGCGGCAGGGCTTTTATCATCCGGTCACCAAGGCACGTGTTCGCGGCGCGCTCGATGCCGACGGCAACATGACCGGCTTGCATCTGCGCATTTCCGGCCAGTCGATCCTTGCCGCGCTGATCCCGCAGGCGCTGCGCGACGGGATGGACTTTGCCACCTTCCAGGGATTGTTGCCCGCTGGTGCCGATCCGCGCCTTGAAGACCAGACGCTGAAATACAGTTTCGACAATCTGCGGGTCGACCATGCGATGCGCAATCCGCCGGTGCGGCCCGGTTTCTGGCGCGGTGTGAACCTCAACCAGAATGCCATCTATCTTGAATGCTTCATGGATGAGATGGCGCATGCGGCCGGCCGCGACCCGCTCGATTTCCGGCTTGCCCACCTCAAAGGCAGCCCGAAATCGGCTGCCGTGCTCAAGGCGGTGGCCGAACGCTCCGGCTGGGGCAGCAATGATGGCAAGGCGCGTGGCCTGTGCAACATGTATGGCTTTGGCTCCTATGTCGCAGCCTGCGCAGAGGTCTCGGTCGACGAGGATGGCCGGTTGAAGATGCACCGCATCGTTGCGGCCACCGATCCCGGCCATGCGGTCAACCCCCAGCAGATCGAGGCGCAGGTCGAAGGCTCCTTCGTCTATGGTCTCTCGGCGATGCTGCATGGCGAGATCACGTTTGAGAATGGCGAAGTCCAGCAGGACAATTTCCACACATTCCCGTCCCTGCGCATGGCCGAGATGCCGCGTGTGGAGACGATTGTCATGCCGTCCGGCGGTTTCTGGGGCGGGGTCGGCGAGCCGACGATTTCGGTTGCACCGCCGGCTGTGCTGAACGCGATCTTCGCCGCCACCGGCAAGCGTATTCGCAAGCTGCCGCTCAAGGATCAGGATTTGAGGCCGGCGTGAGACGGGCCGGCGCGCTGGCAGCCCTGTTCGGCCACGCGCTCGCAGCGTGCGGGAATGCAGGCGGTGGTGATGTGGTAACCGGCGACGGCGTATTGCCGGCAATCACAGGCAATGCGGCGCAACTGGCGGCGGCCTGTTCGGGCTGTCATGGCGGGCCTGGCGCAGCCTTTGCCAGCCTGGACGGGCGCAGCGCCGATGAGCTTGCCCGGCTGCTTGCCACCTATCGATCACAAACCGCCGGCACCACGGTTATGCACCGGCTGGCGCGCGGCTATTCCGATGCCGAGATTGAAGCGGTCAGCGCCTATCTGGCGCGCACCGGTGAGGCAGGGCGATGACGAGAGAGCTGACACGCCGCGCACTTGTCGGCACACTTGCCGGCTCATTGGCGGGCGGGTTTGCGGCCACCACCGCTGCACTCGCGCTGGCCCCGCGCGCCTTTGCGCAGGCGGCAGCGAAAATTGTCGTCATCGGCGGCGGATTTGGCGGTGCAACAGCGGCGCGGACCGTCAAACATCTGATGCCTGGCGCAGATGTGACACTGGTCGAGCCTGCCGCGCGCTACACAGCCTGCCCGTTCAGCAATCTCGTCATTGCGGGCCTGCGCGATCTGCGCGCGCAGGAATTCGACTATTCAGCACTGGAAGCCGTCGGCGTGCGCCGCGTTGCCGACCGTGCCATCTTGGTCGATCCGGCCGGGCGCGGCGTGAAACTCGCCAATGGCGCAGACCTTTCCTATGACCGGCTGATCCTTTCGCCCGGCGTGGATATGCTCTGGAACACGCTGGAAGGCTATGACGCGGCCGCCAGCGAGGTGTTGCCGCACGCCTGGAAAGCCGGCCCGCAAACCACGCGCCTTGCCCGCCAGCTCGATGCGATGGAGGATGGCGGCCTTGTGGTGATGTCAGCGCCGGCTGCGCCCTATCGTTGCCCGCCCGGTCCGTATGAGCGCGCCAGCCTGATCGCGCATTACCTCAAGACCCGCAAACCGCGCTCGAAACTGATCATTCTCGACGCCAAGGACAGTTTCTCGAAGGACAGCCTGTTCAAGGCGGCATGGGCGACGCATTATCCAGGCCATCTCGAATGGCATGGCGCCAGCAATGATGGCCGCGTTGCGCGCGTGGATGCCGGCGCAATGACGCTTGAGACCGATTTCGAAAGCTTCCGGG
>CAYXQV010000320.1:0-2738 GCA_964467505.1 uncultured Hyphomonadaceae bacterium
GGCAAGGATGCAAAGCCCGACCCAGACAGAGAGATATCGTTCGAAAACGCCCATGCCAGTGTCCTTCGTAACGAAAAATTCGATCGCCAAGCCTGACGAACAACGTGCCGGTCGGATCGGTTTGTGCTGCTTTGAGGTCGCGGGTACAGGGTGCCGCGGAAAATTTCAATATTCTATCGATTATTGATTTATTCGTTCAGGTGCGTTCCCGACCGATTGCGGTCTTGATCGATGGCAGGTCAGGTGTCTTTCTGATTTTCCCCGATCTTGGCCACCGCAAGCGGGATCTCCGTTAAATCTGCCCGCAATCGCTCCGGCGCGCCGTCACCGAGCGCCGCATCGAGCTTCGCATGGGTGTCGCGCCAGGCGGGCAAGGCGGCGGCCAGCAGTGCAACGCCCTCGGCCGTGATCTTGATCCGGCGGCTCCGGCGGTCGGCCTTATCGGCGATGATCTGAACGAGGCCGCGGCGTTCCAGCGGCTTTAGCGCTGCAGTCAGTGAGGTCCGGTCCATGGCGAGGAAGGGTGCCAGCGCGTTGATGGATGGCGGTTCGGGACGATTGAGCGCCATCAGCAGTGAGAACTGCCCGTTACTGAGACCATGGGGCCGGAGCGCGGTGTCGAACAGCCGTGCGAGCGCCCGCGCCGCGCGCTGTGTGTGCAGGCAGAGGCAGGTGTTGGCAACATGAAGGACGATTTCGCGTTCGAGCATTTTTGGCGTGGACTCGCTCATGATATGTTGATATCAACTTAAAAACTGGGTGACAAGGTCCGCGTCTGAGACGCGATCAGATCAGGGAACAGTGTCAATGCAAAACTATCTCGCGATCTTTACAGCGACCGATGCGTCGCGCGCACGATCTGGATGGGCAGCGCTCAGCGAGGAAGAGGTCAATGCACGACGCGCCGCCGGAGTGAAGGCCTGGAATGCGTGGGTGGAGTTGCATGCAGCCGCAATTGTCGATCAGGGCTCGCCGATCGGCAAGACCAAGCGCGCGGACGCGGGCGGCCTCTCGGATGGCACCAATACGATAACCGCCTACACGATCGTTCGCGCGGAGTCCCATGACGCCGCCGCCCGCATGTTCGAGAACCACCCCCATTTCACCATCTTTCCGGGCGAAGCCGTGGAGGTCATGCCTTGCCTTCCCCTGCCGGGTGCGTCCTGACCCAAATGCGCCGCCAATGTCGGAGATATCCATGCCGGACGAAAAGATAGAGATTGAGAACGTCACTACCCCGGGCCGGATCGAGCGGGTGAACCGCGCGAAGTACGAGGCGATGCGCGACGCGCCGCTGGCAATTCTGCCGGACACGGCACCGGGCACGTGCAGGCGGCCATGATGGAGATGGGCAAGATCGAAATTGCCGCGCTCGAAGCCTTATTCAACAACACATGAAGGAGAGAGAAATGACCTATGTCGATGGTTTTATGGCCGCTGTACCGACCGCCAACAAGGACGCCTACCGAAAGCACGCTGAAGACGCGGCTGTTGTCTTCAAGGAGCATGGCGCGCTCAGTGTTGTTGAATGCTGGGGCGATGATGTGCCCGAAGGCAAGATCAACTCCCTGCATACTGCCGTGATGCGCAAAGATGACGAGACGGTTGTCTTCTCCTGGGTCACATGGCCGGACAAGGCAACGCGGGACGCCGGATGGGAAAAACTCACGGCCGATCCGCGCATGCAGCCGGACGTGAACCCGATGCCCTTCGATGGCGCGCGGATGATCTATGGGGGCTTTGAAATGATCGTTGATGCGTGATGGGGCGCGACCGCATAAACGCGATCTGCAAGACCTTTCCCGATGCAGAATGTTCTGACCCTTGGGGCGGCGGCCATGATGCGTGGAAGGTTGGCGGAAAGATGTTTGCCTGTATCGGCGCAATCATGCCTGGCGTGTCGGTCAAGACCGACAGCATCGAAACCGCCGAGATGTTGATCGAGATCGGCGTCGGTGTGAAAGCTCCGTATTTCCACCGCTCCTGGATCAACCTGCCTTTCGATGCACCGGAGGATGAACTCAGGCACCGCCTGGCCGTATCCTACGGGCTGGTGCGCGGATCACTGTCAAAGAAGCTTCAGGCAACGCTCGCGCCGTTTGAATGATAGCCGGCAAGCTCCCGGCACCCGCAGACTGACCGGCTTCAACTGGAACATGTGCCCAGTCCCGCAAGCGTCGCGCTCGACGCTGATCAGTCCTGAATTGACCGGGATGGAGAGATGGCCGGAGAGTTTGTTGGGCGCGAGATCAAGATGGTCGGCAATCGCTCCAGCCTCACCGAGTTTGCCGGGGCCGGCTGAGCGTGTAGGAAGCAGACCATGAGCAAACTGTTCGAAGAGCTTGATTACGCCATCACCCCGATCGGCGCCCTCAGCCTTCGCCGCCGGCGCGATATGCGGCTGGGCACTGACGTGTATGAAATCCTCCTTGGCGAGGAATTCCTGATGAGCAGCCATTTTACCGCGTCGGAGCTGGCGCTGGGGCGAGCGGGTGCGCAGGCCTGCCACGGGGCGGACCTTGAGATCGTCGTGGGCGGGCTCGGCCTTGGCTATACCGCGCAGGCGGTCCTGGCCGAAAAAAGCGTCTTGCAGGTCTTGGTTGTCGAATATCTCCCGGCGGTCATTGGCTGGCATCGCGATGGTCTCTTGCCGATGGGCAAAGAACTGGTGGACGATCCGCGGTGTCGGTTTGTCGAGGGCGACTTCTTTGCCATGGCGCAGGGTGCCGGTTTCGATC
>CAYXQV010000321.1:0-2733 GCA_964467505.1 uncultured Hyphomonadaceae bacterium
CAGAGCACTGACCCGATGAACCTTTTCCTGCGCCTTGTTGCCCTGCTTGTGCGGAACACTTTTTTCGCCGGGCCGGTGGGTTATCTTGAGCCCACGCGCCTGAAATACCGGGTCTGGATCACCGATCAGGACGCTTTCCAACACATGAACAATGGCCGCTACCTGTCGATCACCGACCTGTCGGTCATCGATCACCTGATGCGTTCGGGCATCCTGCGGCACGTTCGGCGCGCCGGGCTCATGCCCGTCGTGGTGTACAAGGATATCACCATTCACAAGATGCTGCGCTTCCCGCAGAAATATGAGGTTGAGACTGACCTTGTCGGCTGGACCGGACCTTATGCCTGCTACCGCCATCGCTTCGTGCAGGGCGAGCGGCTTTGTGCGGAGTCCCTCGCGGTGGGGCGCATTGTCGGCTCTAAGGGTGAGCGCCCGACCATGCAGGCCCTGGCCGAACAGTTCGATCTGGACAATGTCCCGGAAAGTCCGCCCCTGCCCGAACCGTTCCTTGACGCAATCGAAAGGCTTGAAGCACAACGCAAGCAGAGACGGGCCGCGCATGATGCGATGAATGCGCCCGAATAAATTGCTCGCTTAAGTTGTTTTTTATCGTTTACTTCGCGAGTTCTGCGCCCTATTTTCCTGTTAAGGTTGATTCGGGGTTGAGATGAATTTTCACGATGCGATCCTATTCCATGCGCTTGAACTGCGTTCGAGCCTGCGAATTCTGGCAAGCGCCGCACAGGCTGGTCTGGCACATGATCATGACGAACAGTCATTCATTGCCGCCGAAACGCCGCTGGCCATCGCGGATGCCGAAGCTGCGATCACCGCGCTGGAAGCCGTTGCCGCACGCCTTGCCGGCGTCGAAACACCTGATCAGGCGCAACAACCACCATTCGCGCGGATGAAGAGCGGCTGAAACCCGGCAGCCCTCAGGATTTCGCCCGGTTGGCATATGGGTTGGCCGGCTGGCGCACGTATAGCCGGATCGGCACGCCGGGAAGGTCGAATGCCTCCCGGATACCATTGACGAGATAGCGCTTGTACTGCTCGGGCATATGGTTGCCGCGCGATGCCATCAGCACGAAGGTTGGCGGGCGCGCCTTGATCTGCGCCATGTAACGCGGCTTGATCCGCTTGCCATGGATCGCAGGCGGGGGGTGATGCTCGATCGTGTGGCGCAGCCAGCGATTGAGATCCCCTGTCTTGACCCTTGCGGTCCAGTCATCATGAAGCTTGGTGACCGCCGGCATCAGCCGGTCGGCCCCGCGCCCGGTCAGCCCCGAAAGCAGGACCAGTGGCGCACCGCGCGCATTCGGCAACAGCCTGTCAAGGCGCTCGCGCAACTCCTTTGCCAGGGCCGACTTGTTCTCGACGAGATCCCATTTCGACGCGACCATGACAAGACCACGCCCTTCGCGCACGACAAGATCGGCAATCTGGAGGTCCTGCTTTTCCAGCGCATCACGCGCATCCATGACCAGCGCCACGACCTGCGCATATTTCAGGGAGCGCACCGTCTCGGCGGTCGACATGCGTTCCAGCCTCTCATGCACCTTCGCCCGCTTGCGCAGTCCGGCAGTATCGACGAGGCGCACGCGGCGACCCTGCCAGTTCCAGTCGACGCCAATCGAATCGCGGGTAATCCCGGCTTCCGGCCCGGTCAGCAACCGCTCATCATGCAGCAGCGTGTTGATAAGCGTGGACTTGCCTGCATTCGGCCGCCCGACAATCGCCAGCCCGATTGGCAGAAGGTCGGCCGCGGCCGGTTCAGGCTCATCGGGAAGGTCTGCATCCGCCGCCTCGATGGCAGCCACCAGTTCCGCGTCCGAAAGACTGCTATCCTCGATGTCGATATGGGCAAGACGGTCCAGGATTTCCTCGCCCGCCGCCGCCTCCTGTGGTGTGTCAACCGCCACCAGCGCGCGCTGGAAGGCTTCCTCGCCGAGCGTTTCGCGGATCGCGCCATACAAGTCGGCCATGCCCTCGCCATGTTCGCCGGAAATCGCGACCGGTTCCCCGAAGCCAAGTGACCAGCCTTCCGCTGCCCCCAGCTCTCCGGCCCGACCCTCCGCCTTGTTGGCCAGCGCGATGACCGGCAGGCGCGCCTTTCGCAGCACCTCGGCAAAACTCTCATCGAGCGGCGTCACGCCGGCGCGCGCATCAAACAGGAACAGGGCGAGATCGGCCTCGTTTATCGCCGCCCCGGTCTGGGCTCGCATGCGCGCCTCAAGGCTGTCATCATGAACGTCCTCGAACCCGGCCGTATCGATGAGCGTCAGCGGCAGGTCGCCAAGCCGCCCGGGCGCATGCTTGCGGTCGCGCGTGACTCCCGGCTGGTCATCAACCAGCGCCAGCTTCTTGCCGGCGAGGCGATTGAACAGGGTTGACTTGCCGACATTCGGACGGCCGACAATTGCGAGACGCAGGGACATGATCTGTGGGCTCCGGCACGGTTCACACCTGCCAGTGATTCGAATCTATCGTTTCGAACCACAAGTTTTTTCTTGATGGATCAACTTATCGAAACATTCCAGTGCTTTGGCTTTGCCATGTTTCCCGCGAACGGGACTCAAATGTTTCGGTTGATCCACTAGCGTATGGCGATGAGCCGGGCTTCGTCGGTCAGGACAAACAGTTTGCCGCCGACAGCAATCGGTTCAAGATAGACATCCTCATTCAGGTCGAGTGTTGAAACCGTCTCGCCGGTTTGGGGATCGACAGCAATGA
>CAYXQV010000322.1:0-2722 GCA_964467505.1 uncultured Hyphomonadaceae bacterium
TAGGGCGTGGTATCGACAGGCGTCGGATCGAAAGTCGCCGGCGAGACCGTCGTGTCGCTTCCCTGCCAGCTTTCATCCACAGTGTCTTCCGGTATGGTCTCACCGGGTTCTGCGTCAGTTTCCGGGGCCGGGACGTCCGGAATGCCGTCGCCATCGAGATCCAGCCCGGCCAGCACCGTATCGATGGCGGTTTCTGTCCCGCGAGCCTGGCGTGCGGCTTCACGAAACATTTCGGAGAAGGCGGTGTTATAGGGCACACCCTCGTCGGTCTGGCTTTCCGCGATCTCTTCGGCTGTCACTTCTTCGAGGGGCTTGCCGTCCCGGCTGAGCAGGTTCACGCTCTGCGGGTCGCCGGTCAGGATTACGGAGTAGCCCTCGGTCTGGTAGGCCAGCCGTCCGTCCTCGGTTTCCGCCCAGCCGATACGGCGCTTGCGGGTCATCTCTGCGAGTTTGTCGATAAGTTTCTTTGTCGATGGATGGAGCATAGCGGCCTGCCTGTCAGTGGTCGTGTTAACTGTCTGATAATCAGATACCCCTTAACAAGCGAATATTCAAACGACTGTTACGGGCAATTGGACCGAGCCATCCTGAATCGAGAACGAGACGTTTGTCTTTATGTACGAAGTCGGAGGGGTTGCTCCGGCTGAGTGTTTCGTTGCCGCCCTGCGGCTCGAAAAAGAAACCGCGTTCCCATAGGTGCCTTGCGTCACTCGCGCGCGGCAGGCGGCGGCAAGTAACGCATTTCAACCAGTGTGGCTGCATCGCGCGCCTGAGGCGGCGCCTGGTCTGCAGGCCCCTCATGGGATCGTGGCAACTCGAAGATCCGCACGAATGCCCCGCTCTGACAAACAAGGTGCTGGCTGTAGGCTTCCAGGCCTGGCTGGCAGCCTCCCGCCTGCTGCGAATTTTCAAGCATGCCGAGACGTGTCTTGCCGATACGCTCACCGTCGGGCCCGGCGACGTCCGGGTGGCGGGTGATCAGTGCACTGACCCGCTCACGCGACCAGTCGGGCTCGAAGGTGAAGACTGTCTCCCCTGCCTCGTTGCGCGCCTGGAAGACGGGGTAGGCTTCACCTTCCGCCATTGCCCTGTCAGACACGATGTCGAGCCCGGGGAACGCCGCCTGTATGGCTGAAAGCGTGAACGCGCTGCGTGCGTGCATGTTGCCGGCGCCATCCGGCCCGATCGAAAGTGCGCTCTGATCAAGCGCGGGCGGGGTCCAGCTGGCGCGCACGCCGGCAATGTCCTTCAAGAGGTCCTTGACCGGCTCGCTGCCCGAGACCGACAAGTCGGTGCGGAACCCTTCGACAATCCCGGCGGGTGAGACCAGGATATAGCTGGGCGTCCAGGCGATCTGCAGTCGCTCGCGCAGGCTCGCATCGCCATCGATCAGGGTGGGATAGAAATATCCTTTCTCGGCAAAATAAGCCTCGACAGAGCCGTATCGCCCGAAGGCTTCGCCTGCGCGCGCGGCGCTTGGCGGGGTATGGATGGAGATGAAGTCCAGTCCGGGATCCTGCCTGATCGCGTTTGAAAGAGCGGCCACATAAGGCGCATCGGCCATGCAGTCGCCACACCAGATGCCCCAGACATCGATCAGCGTCCATTTCTCCAGGTCCGTGCTGGCGAATTCTCCCCCGCCTGAGAGCGGTCCGGAAAATTCGGGCAAGGGCTGGCCAAGCAGGCCATAGCCGTAGGGCCTGCCATCCGCGTCGGTACCGATCCTTGCGGGCGTGCTAGCAGCTTGCAGCGCGTCCCGATTGGCGGTCATGAAACCGTTCGCGCCGTCCGGGTCTGTCGAAATGCCATGACCATCGTGCGGCCCACCGCAAGCGACAAGCGTGGCAAGGGCGCAAAGCGCGGCGAGCGCTGAAACAATTTGCGTGTTCAAGTCAATTCTCCGTTCGCGGCGTGGCCAGTCCGGGCCCGAACTGGCACGATCACACCAATGGCACACGATTGTCATGGGCAATTGATGGATGGCAGGTTCATATCCCGGTGGTCATTGAGGAAAATGGAGCTTTATCGATGCAACTTGCAATTCGAATCCTGTCTTACCTGCTCGCGGCCTTCCTTGTTTTCATGGGGGCCCAGAAATTCATCGGCGATGTCCCGATCTTCGCGATCATCGAGGCCAATACGGGCCTCGGCTTTGTCGAGCCCGCATTCAAATACCTCACCGGCGCACTGGAACTGGCCGCTGCGGGCCTGCTGGTCCTTGGCCGGCGCTTCATCGGCGGCGCGGTTGCGGCGCTGATCACGGCGGGTGCGGTGGGTGCTCACCTGACGGTTCTTGGTATTTCAACGCCGATGGCCGGTTTTCCCGACGGCGTGACGGCGGCAAGCTTCCAGTGTGGCGAGGCGGGCATTGTGTGCAGCCCCATGCTGTTCGTCATGGCCCTTGGCGCGCTGGTCGCTTCGGCGCTGGTGGCCCTTGGAAGCCGTGCCGAGGCCTGAACTTCCCGTCCGCCTTCACTGCCGGTTGTCGCAAGAAAAAAGGGCCCTGCCGTGGCGGGGCCCTTTCCGGTTTTTGTGTGCCAGTCTTTTTGGGCAAGGCCCGGGTCTAGCTGTAGATCTCGAACAGGCCGGCTGCGCCCTGGCCGCCGCCGATGCACATGGTCACAACGCCCCATTTGGCGCCGCGGCGCTTGCCTTCGAGCAGGATCGAGCCGGTGCAGCGCGCGCCGGTCATGCCGAACGGGTGACCAATCGAGATCGAGCC
>CAYXQV010000323.1:0-2721 GCA_964467505.1 uncultured Hyphomonadaceae bacterium
CGCTTTGGCGACGTTGCGCTCGGCCATATCATGGGCACTGGCCGGTTCGATTTCGAAAAGGCGCAGATGCATCCGCTCTGGGCCAAGGAGTTGCACGGGTTCGACGAGCATGTTCCCGAAACCGAAGAGTATGGGATCGAGAACTTCGTTTATCGCGCCCGGCGCCCCTTTGATCCTGAAAAGCTCCACGCCTTCTTCAACGAGCCCTGGCCGAATGTTGTGCGCGCAAAAGGCTTCTTCTGGCTCGCGACACGTCCAAAATGGGTTGGCGAGGTCAGTCAGGCCGGGGCCCTTGTGCGCCATGAGGGGATGGGCACATGGTGGGCTGCGGTTCCACGCGAGCGCTGGCCGAATTCTCCGGAACTGGAGGCCTACCTGAAGGGAATTTGGGCTGAGCCCCTCGGCGATCGCCGTCAGGAAATCGTCTTCATCGGCATTGGCATGGACAAGCAGGCCCTGACCGCCCGTCTCGACAGCTGCCTGACCGATGCCGGGCCAGATGATGCAGAAGGCCGCCCCAGCCCGCGCTCTGATCTTGCAGACCCCTTTCCCGTCTGGACCCGGGCCTGAGCGTGCAGACTGGCACGGCACTTTCGCAGAAAATAACGGGATCGACGATTGCCCGATGTGAGAGCTTCTCAGACTTCGTTGAAGCGTCCAATTCCCGCAATTGCGAGCTTTCCATCTGGCACCGACCCGCTCGGGTGGGGTTGGCCCGTGCCTTCGCGCAACTTCGCTTCGAAGGTTTCGAGGACCTGCGCGTTGAGGGCGACACCGACCATGTTCTGGACACGATGCGACACGCCCTGGAGCCACTGAAATGGCCCGGAGAGGTCACCGGCATTCTTCTCGGCGATGTTGCTATGGTGCTTGCGCAGGTCAGCCGCGTGCGTCCGCTGTTCCAACTCCGGCTGGAACATGTGACAGACGATGCCTGCCGACGCTTTCACAAGGACAATACGCATCTCAGGCTGATAACGACCTATACCGGTCCGGGCACGCAATGGATCCAGAAAACAGATGGCGTACAATCTCCAGAACTGAACACACTCGCACCTTTTGACATGGCGATCTTCCGCGGCCAGCGCAGCGGCGGTCATGAAACCGTCTTTCATCGCTCCCCGCCGATTAAGGGATCTGGCCTATCACGTCTTGTGATGGTGATCGATTTTTGATTTGTAAACTGCGACCTGCTCGCCACCAGCGGCCTCGCCTTGCTTATGGCGGGGGCTTTCGTCGAGGCGCTGCACGATCATGAAACGCCACTGACCGTCATTGGCGCGCTGCTGCTCGCGTCAGCCCATGTGCGGCGCTGGCTGCGCCATTCGCGTGTTACGCATCTGCAAGAGCAATAGAACTGCGCATCTGATTGATTGTTGGAGGTCCTCAATGAGCACAGCTACCCCTCTCCCCGTCACCGTCCTGTCCGGTTTCCTTGGCGCCGGAAAAACAACGCTTCTCAATCACGTCCTATCCAATCGTGAGGGCAAGCAGGTCTGCCCCTTTTCACTGGTACCGCACCACTTTGCCGCCAAATTCCAACCAGGCCGCCATTCGCCGCCCCCAACCCGTCAGAACAGCATTGGCCAGCGCTGTTCTCACCGCAACGTGTAAGGCGCGGCGACAAGTCGGTAAGCTTTTTCCAGCCGACCTGTAACCGACCACAGCACACGCAAAATCAGGAAAGAAACCAATGTTCAGAATTGCCGCCAGCATCAGTTTTCTCGCTTTGTCAGCCTGCGCGACAGGGCAGGCACCCGCCGCACCGATGATTGCAGCCCCCGGCCCAGCGATCATCTATTCGCTGCCCGATCTGCCCTACGCTTATGATGCGCTTGAAGGTGCCATTGACGCGTCGACCATGGAAATCCATCATGGTCGCCACCATGCTGGCTATGTGCGCAAGCTCAACGCGGCTCTCGCCGAGCGTCCGGACCTTGCCGCCCTTCCACTGGACCAGCTTCTTGCAAACGCTTCTGCGCTTCCGCCCGCGATCCGCAACAATGGGGGCGGCCACTACAACCATGAGCTGTTCTGGCGCATAATGGCTCCAGCTGGAACTGGCGGCGTACCATCTGCTGCACTTGCATCCCGGATCAAGGCCGATTTCGGATCACTGGATGCCTTCAAGACGGCTTTTAATTCAGCGGCGGTGAGCCAGTTCGGGTCCGGCTGGGCCTGGCTGATATGGACTGACCAAGGCCTCAGAGTCACATCCACCCCGAACCAGGACAATCCGCTGATGAATGTCGCTTCGGTCCAGGGCACGCCGATCCTTGCTGTCGACGTCTGGGAACATGCCTACTACCTGCGCTACCAGAACAAGCGCGGTGATTACCTCTCGTCCTGGTGGACTGTCGTGAACTGGAATGAGGTCAACCGCCTGTTCGACGCAGTGCAGGGCGAATAGTTCCAGTCCGGTCCTTAAAAAGTGTGTGGCAGCGGCAACAAACCAAGGCTCGTTGCGAGCACGGACTGACAGGACAAATGCTTCAGTGCGTCAGAATACCAGTCATTGAACCAACCAGGGCTGAGGCTAAGGCTAAGGCTGGCACGTTCAAGCATACCTTCATCAGCCGCTACCTCCTGCGCCCTGTTCAGAACCGGCATTCTTCGACGATCAGCCGTCTGTGCGTGGCGCAAACTCTGGTCGCTCCGCGATGAGCTCGGCTTCGAATGGCATGCCGGTGAAGAGGTGGGGATAATAGTAGGCGCGGAGTG
>CAYXQV010000324.1:0-2707 GCA_964467505.1 uncultured Hyphomonadaceae bacterium
GGCGGCGCTGATGGGCTTCGCGCGCATCGATCAGGCCGATCTGGCTGTCGAGCGCGAGCCGTTCCAACTCATCCTCGGACGCCAGCTGAAGCTTGGCGCGGTCGATCTGCGAGGTGAGCTGGAATTCGAACGCATCATCCTGACGCGCAATCGCGCGTTTGAGCTGCTCCAGTTCGAAATCGGCACGCTCGTCCTCACGCTCGGCTTCAGCCCGCGCCATCGCCTGCGCCTCGGCCTCATTGGCAGCCCACTCGAACGACACCGCATTGATCAGAAGCCCAAGCGAGCCGAACACCCGTTCGACCTCCGCCATGAAATCGGCCTGCAACTTGTCCTGGAAACCGCGATTGCCGCGAATGTCTTCTGCGTCCATCCGGGAAAAACCCTCTTCGACCACGCGGTCGGTCAGGTGCGGGCGGATACGCGCGGCAATATCGTCCTTCGACAGCGCCAGCCGTCCCGGTCCCTGCTTGTCGCTTGCCGCGCGCCCGACGCCGTGCATCATGCCCAGAATGTTCGAAGGCTGGTCGGGGTTGACCTGGACTTCGAGGCTGGCGACCCCGGCAACCTCGAACCTGTCGCGTGACAGGCCGCGAAAGCCCATGTCGATGCGGAAGGGTTTGAGATCTGCCAGCAACATGCCGACATGCTGGGAGCCGCCGACCACACCCTTGAGCGCATTGACAAGTCCGCCGACGGAAAAATGCGCGCCCTTGAACGTGTCCTTGAGCTCTCCATTCACAAACAGCAGTGCGGCATAATCCGGCGGCACGGAAAAACGCTTCTCGGTCAGGCCCCTGAACTCGCTCTGGCGGACGAATTCGGCGACCATGCGTGGATCACTGAGGATGAGGGGTTGGGACGCCATGGATCAGTCCTCCTGTTCCCATTTGCGATCAGAGAAAAAACGAAAGACATGATAGGCGATGACCAGGACGGCGATGGCCACGCCAACAGGGTGTTTCTGCACCACGAGCAACAGCCGCTCGCCCGGCGCATACTGCTCGAGGATGCTGCCCATGAAGCCGACCTGCCAGATCGTCGAGACGACCATCGAGGCAAGGGTGAAAACCGCCATCAGCAGGCTGACGAGACCGGCGAGGCGCTGGACAAGATTGCCCTTGTGACGTCCCTTGCGGCGCAGTTGTTCCGCCTCATCGCGGTCGCGTGTGTCGAGTTCACGGTCAAACGCCTCGCCGCGCGCCATGGCTTCGCGCCGGGCCTTTTCATTGACTTTGAGGAAATCGGGCTGGGCGCGCCTGTTTTTCGAAACATCACTGACCGGCGTCAGGTTCGAGGCGCTGCGCCGCCAGATCACGAACACGGTCACAGCCAGCCAGATGCCAGCCGCCGCCATTGTCAGGTTGAACAACAGGTCGATCCAGAACCAGGCCTGTGGTGGGATCTGGGAAAGCTCAGGCATGGCGCTTGCACTCCGTTTGAATGGGGGCTTCTGACAGTCAAGGCGCAGGAATGGCGGCAAACGGGTCAGAAAAAATTCAACGCCGGTTCGGCTTGCCTCGCATGCCCCGGTCATGTTCCATCCCGGCAGGGAGAGGAGTTCCGTGAGCGACGACGCAAAACAGATGCTGACGGCCTGGCGCGCCGGCGACACGTCGAGCCGCGACAGGCTTTTCGACCTGCTTTATCTGGAATTGCGCCAGATTTCGGCGGCCCTGCTGCGCGCGGAAAACCGCACATCCCTGTCGACCGGCGATCTCGTCAATGAAGCGGTGCTGCGGCTGATCCGGCTGGAGCGGATCGAATGGGCTGACAAGGCGCACTTTCTGGCGATCTCGGCGCGTGCGATGCGCCGGGCCCTGATCGACCATGCAAGGCGCAAGGGTTCAGGCAAGCGCGAGCACCGCAAAGTCACGCTGGTCACCAGACATGGCGGGGGCGTTGCCGAGCGTATTGAATATGACCGGCTGGAAAAGGCGCTGATCCGGCTGGCGGTGATCGACGCGGAAAAGGCCGAAATTGTCGAGTTGAGATATTTTGGCGGTTTGACCATGGAGGAAATCGCTGAAGTGACGGGACAATCGGAGACCACGATAAAGCGCCACTGGCGCGTGGCCCGCGCATGGTTGCGCGATGCAATGAGCGATGCAGGCGATGGCGCCGTCAGCCCCGTCTGAGCGCGAAGCCCTGCGCCTGATGATGGCGGCGCTCGACCAGCCATCCGGGGTGCGCGAGTCATGGGTGCGCGAGCAGGCCGGCGGCGACCGAAACCTGGAAGCGCGCGCGCTGGCGCTGTTGCGGGCTGATGCTTCAAACGGCGCAATCCTGCGGACCGGCGGCGCCGTCGATGACCTGCTTGATGGCCCGCTTCCTGAACGCATCGGCGCTTACAGGATCGTGCGGCTGATCGGCGAGGGCGGCATGGGCGCGGTCTATCTTGGCGAACGCGACGCCGGCGATTTCGAACATGTCGCCGCGATCAAGCTGATCCGGCCGGCAATGATCGCAGCACCGCTTGTGGAGCGCTTCCGGCGTGAGCGCCAGACGCTGGCAAGCCTGCACCACCCCAATATCGCACGCCTGTTCGATGGCGGAGAGACCCCTGAAGGCGCGCCCTATATCATCATGGAATATGTCGATGGCGTTCCTGTGCTCGACTGGGCCGAGCGCACCGGGGCGAGCCTGTCGCATCGCCTTTCGGTCTTGCGCGACATCTGCGGCGCTGTCGCTCATGCCCATCAGAACC
>CAYXQV010000325.1:0-1446 GCA_964467505.1 uncultured Hyphomonadaceae bacterium
GCGCTCGACAGCCAGATCGGCCTGATCGATGCGCGCGAAGCCCATCAGCGCCGCCAGGAACTCGAACTGATCGAGCATGAGATCCGCGCCCTGGAAAGGGAACGCACCGCCCGGTTCAACAATGAGATTGCCGAGGCGGACCAGAAGGAAACGCTGACCCGCAAGCTGGCGAAGCTGAAGGAATTCGAGCGAGAGATCGCCGAACTCGATGCCCAGCAGCTCAATCGCATGCGCAAGGACGAGGCCTTTACCCAGCAGGATATCGACCAGCGCATCCAGCAACAGCAGATCGAGAACATCTCGCGCATGCAGGCGATGGAGCGCACCCAGCACGAATTCGAGGTCAAGATGCGGGTGCTGGAAGCCGATGCGGCCTCACAGCGCGAACTTGCCGGCCAGAGCGCCGAGGCGAAGGGCAGGATCGACATGATCAATGCCCTGAAAGGCCAGTCCGCTGAAGTGATCATGGCAATCAATGCCGGGCTTTCGCCCGAGGTCGCCAATGTCCTCGTCGAACAGGCAAGAGCGAAAGCTGATGGCGAGTCCAATGCGAAGGTCATGTCGGTGATGCAGCAAATGGTGGATGCGGCCACCAGCTCGCAGGTTCGCTCCGAAGAACAGGCCCGCGCCATGTTCCAGATGGGAATGGCCGGCGCGGGAGATGTCGCCCAGGGTGTGGGGACACGCGGAGCCGGGGGCGAGGCCGTTTCAGACGGTCGCGCCCCCGCAGCCGCACAAGGCGATGTCGAGTGTTCGTCCTGTGGGCGGATGAACGATGCAAAAAATAGATTCTGTATTGGCTGCGGCCATCAGTTGCGAAGCTGATGGCAGACCGATGAACGTATCGCTTCCCAGCACGACGCAGCGCGCCTGCTGCCACAAGACAGTGGTGCACTCAGAGGCGGGTTTCTGCCCTGAATGTGGCCAGCCTGCGATCCGCTGCATGGCGCATTCGGAATGTGGCTCGTTGCTGAATTCGCGTGATCGTTGCGAGGTCTGTGTCTGGCCGGAGCTGATCCTTGATGCCGGTGCGATGGTGGATGCGCGGCGCGGCGGGGTGATGAGCCTGCCCCTGACCGTCGCGAACCAGTCGCCGGTGGGCCTGCCGCTTTTCGTTACCGCCATTCATGTGCGTGAAGGGCTGGGGGAATGGAAACACCAGCCGCAAAGCTGGGAGCGGCTTGACAGTCGCCAGTCCGCGCCAGCCGTGGTGCGCGCTGAAGACCTGAGCAGTATCGGCGCGCACCGCATCGAGATCCTGCTGCTGGTAGCCACTCGCTGGCGCTGGCGCGAGGAACGTTTTGCATTCTCGGCCGGTCTGACGCTCACCGTTTCGGAGCCCGACCCGGAAGGTGGGCACAATGTCCGCATCCAGGGCGATACGGTTGGTCCGACCACTGTCTATATCTCCGACCGCAGCACACGAAATGCCGAGGCGGCGAACGC
>CAYXQV010000325.1:1546-2701 GCA_964467505.1 uncultured Hyphomonadaceae bacterium
GCCATCTCGCGCCATCATTTCGATATCTATGTCGAAAGCGGGCGGCTGATGCTCCGTGTCCAGGGTCAGCACGGGCTGAAGGTCAATGACCGTGCGTGCCGGCGCGGCGAGTGTGTCGAGATCAATGACGGTGACCTGATCCATCCGGTTGCCAAACGCCCCTCTGCCCTGTCCATCCGGGCCGACTTTTCGGTCGAGCATGGCAGCACCGAAAGTGTGATGCTGACCGCGCTTGCGCCGCAAGCCTCTGGAGCCTGAAATGAAGACCTGCACGCAATGCAACGCTGAAATTCCCGATGATGCGGTGTTCTGCCCGGAATGTGGCGCCGGTCAGCCAAGCCGGGGCGAGAGCATGCCGCAGCAAACCGTTGGCGGCATGGGAACGATCGGTCTGGATGAACTGACCCTGTCGCCAGTTCAGGGACAGGAAACGCCGCTCGATCCGGGCGCGATGTTCGCTGAGCGCTACGAGATCGAAGGCGAGATCGGGCAGGGCGGCATGGGCGTGGTTTACCGCGCGAAGGACACGCTGACCGGCAAGACGGTTGCACTGAAGCTGGTGAATCCGCGTCTGATCGGCAATGAAGCGGCCGTCCAGCGCCTCATTGCCGAAGGCGCAACCGCGCAGGACATCCGCCATGAAAATATCGTCTCGGTCTATGATGTCGGGCGGGCGCAGGATCGCGTCTATATTTCGATGGAACATGTTGAAGGACCGTCGCTGCGACAGTGGATTTCCGAGAAGATGGCGCAGGGCCAAGATGTGCCAATGCGGGTTGCGGCGCGGATTCTTGCTGAATGTCTGGATGGTCTGAAAGCCGCCCATGCCCGCGGCGTCATCCATCGCGATCTCAAGCCGGAAAACATCATCCTGACGCAGGTGCCGGACGATAAGGGCGCGCCGCTGAAAATCCTCGATTTCGGAATTGCCCGCAGTGTCAGCACCTCGATCGCCGGCGTCAGCAGTTCCAGCGCGCTGGGCACGCTGGACTATATGGCACCGGAACAGCGCACCAATCCTGACAGTGCCGGCCCGGCTGCCGATCTCTATTCGCTGTCGAAGATATTCTATGAATTGCTGGTCGGCGTGCTGCCGGCCGGCCACTGGCAGCCGCCTTCGGGAGGGCGGAGCGATGTTCCGCCCGGCATTGACGC
>CAYXQV010000326.1:0-2699 GCA_964467505.1 uncultured Hyphomonadaceae bacterium
AAAAACAGGACGGCTGGTATGTCGTGCCCGGCAAGATCGACCGCATCTGCTGGGCGCTCCTGGCCTTCTTCGTCTTCACCATCCTCCTCCTCATGATTTTTCCAAGAATGGGAACTGCCTGACCATGACACCTGTTGAAACCATAACCGCCTTTTACAACACTCTCTGCCGGGGCGACCGTGCGGGTGCCGGGGCGCTGATGGCGCCGGGCTTTCACTGGCATGTGGGCCATCCGATCAATGACATGGAAGGCCCGGACGCATTCTTCGACCAGTATTGGGGCGTGCTGCAAGCGGCCTTGCCAGACGTGGAATACCGGCCATTCGTGCGCGTCTCGGGCGAATATGATGGCGTTGCAATGGATGGCGACGGCGCGGCGGGCGACTGGGTTGCCAGCACGGGCTATCTTGTTGCCACTTTCAAGGCCCCGCTTCTGGGGATTCCGGCCAGCGGGCGCAGCCTGTACCTGCGCTTCGGCGAAATCATCCGGGTGGAAGACGGGAAAATCGCGGAAGGCTATGTCATTCCCGATTTCATCGACGCGATGTTGCAGGCCGGTGTCTGCCCGCTGCGGCCCAGTGTTGGCGCGCCGGGACTGATCCTGCCGCCAATCTCGATGGATGGCCTCGACACCAAGCGCAGCGCCGACGAAGGCGAGGTTTCGCTGAAGCTCGTGCGCGACATGGTTGACGGACTGATGCGTTTTGATGGTCGCTCGCTCTATTCAATGGACCAGGAAGCGTTCTGGCACCCGGATTTCATGTGGTTTGGCCCGGCAGGCATCGGCACGGCGCGTGGACTCGACGGCTTTCGCGCCCATCACCAGGGCCCGTTCCTGCGAGGTTTCCCGGTGCGCGGCGTTGATCGCACCAAGACCCTGATCGCGGAGGGTGATTACGTCGCCACGGGCGGCTGGCCGCACATGACCGGAGAGCATCTTGGCTCGGGCTGGCTCGGCCTGCCGCCAACGGGCAGGAAATTCACCATGCGCGTCATGGACTGGTGGCGGCGAGACGGCGACCGGCTGGCGGAGAACTGGGTGTCCATCGACATTCCCCATGCGCTCGACCAGATGGGGCTGGACGTGTTTGCGCAAATGCGAGAGCTGACCGGTGATGCCAGCGCCTATATCGGGGCTTCGGGCGAGAACCTGACCACCAGCGATAGCTGAAGCTTGCCTCGCAGACTGAACAGATCACTTTTTCCGTGATCAAGACCATCTCGGCGGACAAAGGGTGGCGCGACCATGAAATCGGTGTTTTTCGGCTCCATCGGGGCCGTCGTTGAAGCCTCGGATGTCCAGCGCCGTGCCTATAATGCGGCACTTGATGAGGCCGGGCTGGGCTGGCACTGGGATGAGGAGACCTATCGCCAGCTGTTGAACATTGTTGGCGGCAAGGCGCGGCTTCGCATGCTCAGCAATGCGACCGGGCAGGACGTTGCCGACGCGGTGATCGACCGCATCCACCAGCGCAAGACCGAACTGGCAAATGCCGCCATGGTCGAGACCGGATTGCCGCTGCGTCCCGGCGTGGCGAGGCTGGCGCAGGCGATAAAGGCCGGCGGCGGCAAGCTCGGTTTTGTGACGTCGACCGAGGCGGCCAATATCAACACCATTTTTGACCTTGGCCATGACGGTTTCACCCGCGACATGATGGATGTGGTCATTGGCCGGGTTGACATTGCGGCGGGAAAGCCTGCGCCCGATGCCTATCTCGCAGCGCTCGACGCTGCAGGCCTTGCTGGCGAGGATGTGATTGCGGTGGAAGACACAGTCTCCTCGGCGCGGGCCGCGAAGCGCGCCGGGCTTGCGGTCATCCTGACGCCGGGTGCGTTCGCGACCCGGTTGGAAGAGGGCGATGTCGACCTGCTCGTTCCTTCCCTTTCGGACGGCGACGGCGGTTTGCGCAGCGACGTCGCCGAACTGGTCGGTTTGCCCCACCCGCCAGCCTGAGGTGATTGCATTCGAATGCAAAACTGTTAGTGTGCCACAAAACCAGAGGAGAATTCTGCCATGGCACGCTGGCTGAAAGAAGGCATCGACCCGGACATCAAGCAGAAGGCTGACGCAAAGGTTCGCGCGACTGTCGAGGGCATTCTCGACGATATCGACCAGCGCGGCGATGCAGTTGTGCGCGAATTGTCAGAAAAGTTCGACAAATGGAGCCCGCAGAGTTTCCGGCTCACGCGCGAAGAGATCGATGCCTGCTATGGCGAACTCAGCGAACAGGCGATCAGCGATATCAAGTTCGCCCAGGCGCAGGTGCGCAATTTTGCGCAGATCCAGCGCGATTCGATGAAGGATGTCGAGGTCGAGACCCTGCCGGGCGTCATTCTCGGCCACAAGAATATCCCCATGAATTCAGTGGGCTGCTACATTCCCGGTGGCAAGTATCCCCTCATCGCCTCGGCGCATATGAGCGTGGTGACCGCCAAGGTTGCCGGCGTGCCGCGGATCATTGCGACCGCCCCGCCGTTCGAGGGTCGCCCGCATCCGGCGATTGTCGTCGCGATGGACATGGCTGGCGCTGACGAGATCTACACACTTGGCGGGGTCCAGGGCGTCGGCGCGATGGCGATCGGGACTGAAACCATCGCGCCTGTGGACATGATCGTCGGGCCGGGCAATGCCTTCGTCGCCGAGGCCAAGCGCCAGCTTTTCGGCCGCGTCGGCATTGACCTATTCGCAGGCCCGACCG
>CAYXQV010000327.1:0-2695 GCA_964467505.1 uncultured Hyphomonadaceae bacterium
ACCATGAGCACCGCCACCATCACCTCCAAGGGGCAGCTCACTCTTCCGAAGGATGTGCGCGACGCGCTCGGCCTGCATCCGGGCGACCGTGTGAACTTTGTGCGGATGGAGGATGGCAATTATACTGTCCTGCCTGCGACTCAGCCCGTCATGGCGCTTAGGGGCATCATCCGCAAACCTGCCACGCCTGTGAGCCTTGAGGATATGGACGAGGCCATTGCCGGCGGCGCAACCGGGCCATGATTGGCCTCGACACCAATCTCGTGGTGCGCTTCCTTGTCCAGGACGACGCCGCCCAGGCAGCGCTGGCAAGCGAGGTGTTCGGCTCGCTCAGCACAGATCGCCCCGGCTTCATTGGCTCGGTCGTCCTGGCCGAGATAAGCTGGGTGCTGACGCGCGCCTACAGGGCAGGCCGAGAGGAGATCGCCGCAGCGATCGAAGGCCTGTTGCGGTCCGAAGAGATCATTGTCGAGAACACCGAAGCGGCCTATCGCGCCCTGGCCGTCTTCCGGGATGGGCGCGCAGTGGAGTTTGCCGACGCCCTGATTGCGGAAACCGCAAGGCTGGCGGGCGCGAGCGAGACCCTGACCTTTGATCGCCGCGCGACCAGCGAGAGCGCCATGCGCCTTGTCATTGCCGCTGAGAATTAGGGAGAGACAAAAGTGTCCCGCAAGAAAGCCCTGACGCCCGAGGCCCTTGAAGCCCTTGAAGCCCTTGGACCTGCGAAAGTCGCCAGCCTGCTCATGGACATGGCCGAGGCTGACAGCGATGTTGAAAAGCGCCTGCGCCTGGCCCTCGCCGCCGCCGAGGGGCCTGAGGCGGTCGCAAAACAGGTGCGCAAACGCTTTTCGGCGCTGCGCCGCTCAACCCGGTTTCTCGACTGGCACCAGACACGTCCCCTGGCACGGGAGCTTGACGATCTCACACAGGTAATCACCGATGACATCGCTCCCGCCGCGCCAGGGCTCGCCCTGGAGCTCGCCTGGGAGTTCATGTCCCTGGCCGGGCCGACCTATGAGCGCTGCGATGACAGCAATGGCGGCCTTGGCATGCGGTTTTCGGGCATGGTCGAAGCGATGGGCGAGATTGCCAATCTCGCGCAGCCCGACCCCACCGCACTGGCAGGGCAGGTCTTTGCCGCGCTCCGGGAGAATGATTATGGCGAGTATGACGGCCTGATCGGCGCGCTGGCTCCAGCGCTGGGCGAGGGCGGGCTTGCCCATCTGAAATCCCTGGTCGAAGCCTTTGCCGCAATGCCCGCGAAGACCCCACCAGAGGAAGAGCGCGAGGTGATCGGCTGGTCTTCGAATGGACCGCTTTACCGCGATATGCTGGAAGACAGGCACCGCGACAGCTTCGTCAGCATGGCCCTGGCCGACATTGCCGATGCGCGCGGCGATGTGGACGCCTGGGCCGCCACGCTCAGCCCGAAGGCGCGCACGGCCCCGCGTGTCGCAGTGGATCTTGCCGCCCGATACCTGGCCGCAGGCCGCGCCGAAGAGGCGCTCGCGGCGCTCGACGCGGTCGCGCCAGACAGGCGCAGCTTTTTTTGCAGCGAACTCGACGCAGCCAGGATCGAGGTACTTGATCGCCTTGGCCGAAGCCAGGAAGCCCAGGCGATGCGCTGGGCCGCGTTCGAGGCCCGGCTCGAGGCGGGCAACCTGCGGGCTTATCTCAAGGCCCTGCCGGATTTTGAGGATGTGGAGGCCGAGGAGAAGGCACTTGCCCATGCCGCTGGCTTCCCATCAGCCCACACCGCGCTTGGATTCCTGACCGGCTGGCCCGCCCTGCGCGAGGCCGCCGCCCTTGTCGAGGCCCGGCTGGAGGAGATTGACGGCGAGGACTTCGTGCGCCTTACGCCCACCGCCGAGGCCCTGGAAGCCACCCAGCCGCTCGCAGCGACCCTGATCCGGCGCAAGCTCGTCACCTTCGCACTGGAGGCGGCCCGCTCCAAGCGATATCGCCACGCCGCGCGCCATGTCCTCGAATGCGCAGGGCTCGCCGGTTCGATCACGGACTGGAAGTCCTGGCCCGATCACGACACCTGGCTGGCAAGTCTCCGCGCCGCCCATGCGCGCAAGTCAGGCTTCTGGAAGCACCTCGATTGAGGGCGGCATTGATCTGTCGCAGAGGGCCCAGGCAAAGATTATCCTGTTCAACCGCGCCTCGCCCGAATTGCGCCAGCACAAGGTGATCTGCGTGATCCGCGATCGGCTCATTAATCCCGGGACGAGACATTGGCGTCGAGCGAAACCACCGGCCAAACCTCGCCGGAAACAGGCAGTGAGGGAAGAATGGTGAAGGTCGGAAACCGGTCGTTACGCAGTCATTGGTTTTCGAACGGATAATCAGCTTCCTTTCCCGCAAGGCCGGCGCGTGTCCGGTCAAAAATTGTTCGCGCGAGCACAACGCTGCGAAGGGCAGGGCCGAGCGATTGGCCAGCGAAACTAGTCCGATGGAACGTCCTTCGTCAGAACCTTATTGCCATCCCAGGACTGTTGACCGTCTCTAGAGGTCGGTTTTCTCGTGGCGCGATCGAACAGCTCTTCGGCGCGCGGATGCATGGTGCCGTGCAACCGATCCCAGATGACTGTATAGAGCCCGAAATTGTAGCGATAGGTCCGGTGGTGCTGGTTGTGATAGGCTGAAGTGTTGAGCCAGGAGCCAATGGGCGTTCGGGCGATGAAGCGCGGCA
>CAYXQV010000328.1:0-2693 GCA_964467505.1 uncultured Hyphomonadaceae bacterium
CACCGGCGCCCAGGACATGATCATCGCCGCGGTGGCCAGCTTCGCCGAAGATGGAGACTGAGCTGCTACCGCCCTTCGTTTCACTCCCGATCAATGCTTCAGGTGATCACTGCCTGCATGCGGTCGGGGCGGCATGCCTGCCCGCATCCCCTTCCCCAACGTGCAGTCTCGCCAGCTGGCAGGCGCTTGGCTAAGGGTTTCCGGGCCACGAAGTCGAGAGGAGCCGATCATGTCAAAAGGGGCAGTTCCCGTATTGGTCGCCGCGGGCCAGGCGGTCAGTCACTGGGATGGATCGAGCGGGCCGGGCGATGCTCCCTCGCCACTTTCCATGGCCGCCAGCGCTGCACGCGCCGCACTCAAGGATGCAGGAATTCCCGGTCTGGCCGGCGAGATCGACACGCTTGCATTCGTGCGCACCAATGAGGACTCGCGTCCCAACCCCGTCCATCCCAACGGGCACAACGCCAATCTTCCCGGCACGCTCGCACGCGAGATCAGCGCCCGGCCGCGCGAGGCGATCTATTCCATGTCGGGCGGGCAGACGCCGCAGAAACTCGTCAATGAAATGGCCGCGCGCATTCATGCCGGCCAGACCGCGTGCGCGATGATCGTCGGCTCTGAAGCCAATGGCGCCAGCAAGACCGCGCGCCGCGCCGGGATCGAGATAAACTGGGCTGACAATTGCGATCTCGACTTCGAGGATCGCGGCTTCGGCCCGATGCTGCTGACCCGCAACGAGATCAAGCACGCAATGGTCTCACCACCCTATTTCTACGCCCTTTTCGAGACCGCCATTGCCCATCGCGAAGGCCGCACGCGCAGCCAGCATCGCGAAGTGATGTCGCAGCTGTTTGCGCCCTTCTCCGAAGTCGCGGCGACCAACCCGTACGCGCAATTCCCGCGCGCGCGCAGCGCAGAATGGCTGGCGACGCCGAGCGCGGAGAACCGCGAAATCGTCGATCCTTTCCTGAAATGGCACATCGCGCAGGATGCGGTGAATCTCGGGGCCGCGGTGATCATGATGTCGGATGAAAAGGCCGACGCACTCGGCATCGCACCCAGCCAGCGCGTTTACCTCCACGGTGCCGGCGAAGCCAATGACGACCACATCTCGCTTCGCCCGGACATGGACCGCTCCTTTGCGATGAAGGTCGCCGTCAAGCGCGCCCTTGACCAGGCGGGCAGGACGCAGGACGAGATGGCCGCACTCGACATCTATTCCTGCTTCCCTTGCGCTGTTCTTTCGGCCTGCGCTGCGCTGGGGATCGACTGGCGGCATGATCCGCGGTCGCTGACACTAACCGGCGGCCTGCCCTATTTTGGTGGGCCGGGAAACAATTACTCACTGCATGGCATCGCTTCGATGATCTGGCACCTGCGTGCGCGCCCGGACGAATACGGCCTTGTTCTTGCCAATGGCGGCTGGATGACCAAGGAGGCTGCCGGCGTCTATTCCACCGCGCGCCCGCAGGGCTTCACCCCGGCAGAACCGCCTGCAACGCCGCGCGAGCAGGTCGCGATCGAGGAGGCGCCCACCGAGGGTACGCTGGAAACCTATACAGTCGTGCACGGGCGCGACGGCCCGGCCCAGGCCATCGCCTTCTGCCGCACCGATGACGGCAAGCGCTTCATCGCCAATACCGACCGCGCCGGCATCGATATCCTGCGCGCCGAAGTCAACCAGTGTGGCCGCAAGGTCACAGCTGCCCATGCAGATGAGGTCAACACGATCAGCCTTGCCTGATCGCGCTGTCTGGACTGGCGCTTGCATCCCGCTTAAACACACCCACGGCGCGCGTTTATCGGGCGGTGTCCAAACAGATTTGCCTCTTCAAGGAGACAGACATCATGACGATCAGAAAGGCTGTCCTGCCGGTCGCGGGTTTCGGCACCCGTGTCCTGCCCGCGACCAAGGCCATTCCCAAGGAGTTGCTGCCAGTGGTCGACCGTCCGGCGCTTCAATATGTCGTCGACGAAGCGCGCGAAGCCGGGATCGAGCACATTGTCTTCATCACCGGTCGCGGCAAGGGCGCCATCGAGGACTATTTCGACATCGCCTTCGAGCTGGAGGACGCCCTGGCGAAAAAGGGCAAGACTGCCCTGCTTGAAGAGCTGGAACGCATCCATATGCCAGCCGGCTCGACCAGTTTCATCCGCCAGCAGGGCGCGCTCGGCCTCGGTCATGCCATCTGGTGCGCGCGCGATGCCATCGGCAATGAGCCGTTCGCGATCCTGTTGCCCGACGTTCTTGTCAAGGCCGACAAGAGCTGCACCGCGCAGATGGTCGAGGCCTATAACGAGGTCGGCGGCAATATCATTGCCGTGGACGCCGTGCCCGAATCGGAAGTGTCGAAATACGGAGTTATCGCTCCGAAATCGCGCAGGGGCCGCCTCATCGAAATGTCCGGCATGGTCGAGAAACCCGCGCGCGAGGACGCCCCGTCCAATCTCAAGATCACCGGGCGCTACATTCTCCAGCCGGAGATCTTTGACCTCCTGGAGTCACAGGAGCGTGGCGCGGGCGGCGAAATCCAACTGACCGACTCTATGGCCACACTGATGGGATCGCAGTCCTTCTTCGCCTTCGAATATGAGGGGCGCGACTATGATTGCGGCTCCAAGCTCGGCTATCTCGAGGCCGTGCTCGCCTATGCCCGCGACCATGACGAGATCGGCGAGGCGGCGCGCAAGCT
>CAYXQV010000329.1:0-2685 GCA_964467505.1 uncultured Hyphomonadaceae bacterium
ACCAGCCTGTCAAACCTTCCCCGGCAAGCGGTCGGCAACAGCCTGCCTGAGCGCGGTTTCGAGCGGTGTCGGGATGAATTGAGGCAGGAGCTGGGAGAATTTCTCACTGGCGACCGCATGCGGTGTGTCCCAGAGATATCGCATTTCCAGGGTTTCGCGCACCAGCGGCCAGACCGGCGAAAGCGTCCAAAGCAGCGGCCAGGGAAAAGCAGAGACCGACAGCTCGCACTGGCTGGTGCGTTCGAGTTCCGCGATGAGTTCGTCACCGGTGAAATTGTGGCCCGGGAAATTCACCCGGTCGAAATCGGCGAGCGCGGCGTCATGATCGGCGAGAGCAGCCATGGCGCGGGTCATGTCAGGCAGATAGGCCCAGCCACGCACGAGGTCGCGCGCGCCGGGATAGGTGACTTTCCCCTTCGCCAGCTTCGGCGTCAGATAGGTCTCGAGCCAGTTGCCGGTGCTCGCCGGACCATAGAAGTCACCGGCGCGCAGGACCAGCGTGCGCACGCCCTCATCGGCGGCGCGGGCATAGGCCTCCTCCATCTCCTCGCGCAGCCGGCCCTTGCGCGTCGTCGGCCTGTGGGGCGTGGATTCCAGCAATGTTTCAGGCATGCCGGCGCCGTAATTATAGACATTGCCCGGCAGGATCACCCGGCCGCCTGTCGCCTTCGCCGCTGAGATCACACTGTGGGTGAAACGCGGCAGGCTGCGCTTCCAGGCCGGATAGGGCGGGTTGAGCGCGTTGACGATGACCGAAGAGCCTTCGCACGCACGGGTCACCGCGCTGACATCGCTGGCATCGCCGGTCAACCTTTCGACCCCCTCCAGGGTGCCCGCCTGCGGCCATTGACGCGCAAATCCGCGCACCGTCCAACCTGCCGCGAGAAAGGCCGACATCGCTTCGTGCCCAAACCGGCCCTTCGCGCCGAGAACCGTGACCTGTCTGTCCATGATATTGCTCCTTTGTGTCTGAGACATGGACATATCCATTTGCTCAGGGATATACACTTGTCGAAATTTGAAGTATTCCATTCATGCATGAATACATCACACATGCCTGACTGGTCGCACATCGCCGCTTTCGTTCTGGTGGCAGAGGCCGGCTCATTGTCTGCAGCCGCCCGGGCGAGCGGAACCAGCCAGCCCACGCTCAGCCGCCATCTTGCGACCCTCGAAGCGCGACTGGGACGCCGCCTCATGCAGCGCGGCCGCGAAGGGGTGACGCTGACACCGGCCGGGCTGAAGCTGCTCGCCGAAGCCCAGAAAATGGCCGACGCCGCAACGCGGATTTCGATGCTTGCCGAAAACGACGCGGCCGCCTTGACCGGCACTGTTCGCATCACGGCCAGTTGCGTGGTCGCCACACTGCTTTTGCCCGATATCCTTGTCGGTCTCAGGCGACAGGAGCCGGGGATTTCCGTTGAGGTGATTGCTTCGGACGACACCGACAACCTGCTGCGCCGGGAGGCCGACATTGCCCTGCGCATGTATCGCCCGACCCAGCCCGATGTGATCACCCGCAAGATCGCCGATTTCCGGATCGGAATGTTTGCAGCGCCCACCTATCTCGAACGGCGCGGAACGCCGCGCGTCCCGGCAGATCTCCTCGGCCATGACGTGATCGGCTATGACCGCAGCACACTGATCATTGACGGTCTTGCCATGGCCGGTCTTGAAGTGGATCGCGACTTCTTCGCGTTTCGCAGCGATGATCAGGTGGTCTGCTGGAAGATGGTGGTCGCCGGTTTCGGCATCGGCTTCATGAACCGCATCATTGGCCAGGCCGAGCCCCGCGTCGTGGAGATCGAGACAGCCGCGCCGATGCCATCCCTGCCCGTCTGGCTGACCGCGCATGGCGAACTGCGCAGCCAGCCACGCGTGCGCCGTGTCTATGACTGGCTGGCTAGCCGCGTCACCGCGTTAACCTTCGGGTAACCAAACCTGCTGAATGGCTAACGGGCCTGGCAGAAGGCCGGAGCCGAAAAAGGGGCGGCATGGCATGGTGTTCTATCGCGACCTGAAGAACCGGCGCCTGTTCTCGCAGACCGAGGCGGACTGGGTGTCGCGCCGGCTTCTCGACCTTCGCGCGCATCTGCGCTCGGATATGCCTGATGGGGTCCCCCGGCGCACCCGCGAAAGCTCGATCATCATCGGCACCTGGAACCTGCGCGATTTCGACAACAACAAGTATCGCCACGGCCCGCGCCGGCGCGAGAGCCTGCATTATATCGCGGAAATCATCTCCAATTTCGATGTCTGCGCCCTGCAGGAGGTCAATGAGGACCTGGAACCACTGCGCCAGGTCCTGCGCCTTTTGGGGCCGGACTGGGATTTCATTGCGACCGATGTCACCGTCGGCGTCTCGGGCAATCGCGAGCGGATGGCCTTTGTCTATGACAAGTCGAAGGTGAGTTTCCGCAACATTGCCGGCGAGGTCGTCCTGCCGAAAAGCGCGCTCCTGCCCGACGAGCAGCAATTTGCACGCACGCCCTTCATGGTCCGCTTCCAGGCCGGCTGGTTCCGTTTTGCGCTGTGCACGGTTCACATCTATTTCGGCTCGAACACAAAGGGATCCGACGGCTACAAGCGCCGCGTCGCCGAGATCGAGAATATTGCAAAAGAGATGGCCCAGCGGGCCGATGACGAAGACGAGAATTACATCCTTCTGGGCGATTTCAACATCAA
>CAYXQV010000330.1:0-2683 GCA_964467505.1 uncultured Hyphomonadaceae bacterium
AACCGGCGTGCGAAATCGTCGGATACGCGGATCAGTTCGTCGACAATGCCCGGTTCGAGACTGGAATGGCCTGCGTCCGGGATGATCGACAGCTGGGCGTCCGGCCAGGCCTTTTTCAGGGCCCAGGCCGATGAAAGCGGTGTCACCACGTCATAACGCCCATGGATGATCGCGCCCGGTATGCCGGGGAGCTTGCGGGCGGCCTCGTCCAGCAGCCAGCCATCATAATCGAAAAATCCCCGATTGGTGAAATAATGGCATTCGATCCGCGCGAAGGCATCAACGAACCCGTCCTCGTCAAAGCGCGGCGGCCGGGTCCTGGGTCCGCGCAGCGACAGGGTTTCGCCTTCCCAGCGCGCCCATGCGCGCGCCGCCTCGATCCGGGCACGCTGGTCGCTGCCTGTCAGCCGGGCATGAAAGGCGCCGACCAGGTCATCGCGTTCGTCTTCGGGGATCGGGGCAACGTAGCGCTCATAGGCGTCGGGAAACAGGCGACTGGCACCCGACTGGTAGAACCACTGAATTTCAGCCTGCGTGATCAGGAAGACCCCGCGCAGGATGAGGCCATGGACCCGTTCGGGATGTGTGACCGCATATGCCAGCGACAGCGTCGATCCCCACGAGCCGCCGAACACCACCCATTTCTCGATGCCAAGCATTTCACGAATCCGCTCGATATCTTCCACCAGGGCCCAGGTGTCGTTCTCGCGAAGCTCTGAATGCGGCGTCGAGCGGCCACAGCCGCGCTGGTCGGCAAGGACAATCCGGTAGCGGTCAGCATCGAAGAAGCGGCGCATTTCCGGGCTGCAACCCCCGCCCGGGCCGCCATGCAGGGCGATCACTGGCAGGCCATCGGCTTGCCCGGATTCCTCCCAGTAGATTTCGTGAAGATCGGACACGCGCAGTCGGCCTGTCCGCCGCGCATCTTGTCGCGGATACAGGCTCCGCCGGGTGACGTTCTTGTTCATAACACTTTCATCTATCCCCACTTAGTCTCAAGATAAAGGCTGGACGGACGTTTTCCCAGCTGCCACAAAGCAGTTGAGGTGGATTTGATTAGCGACGGCGGACATGATTCATGCGTAGCGTCCTGACTGGATTGACGGCTTGCCTGTTAGCCGGGTGTGCGACGGTGTCGATGACCCCGGGCGAGGCAACGGTCGAAGCAGCCCTTAGCGATGAACAGACGGCCTTGCGCCGGGCATCCGACAATTTCTGCAATCATGCCGCCGATGCAGGCTGGGTCAATGAAAGCAGCGGGCTTGCCGGCCTTGCAAGGATACTGATGAACGGGAATGTCGGCGCAGACGACGCGCCGCTGAAATATGGCGAGCGGATTGACGCAGACGCCGCAGAGCCAGCCGTGATCGTCGATCGTATCAGGTCCGATGCGTTCGTGGCCCGGCAGGGGCTTGAGGGTGTTATCCGTGAAGCCGCTATTGTCAGGGATACCGGCAAGGACATCAGCCGCTCCGACGTAACCAGTTTCGAGCGGGCGCTTGTACGCGCCCAGCGTGCCAGGCGCGAATTTTCTGCGGCGCTGGAGATTGTCGAGGCGCGCAGCGTCGATGCCGGGGCCGCGGCACTGGAGATCGAGGCGTTCGCGGTCGAGATTGACCGGGCGCGTGTGCTCGCCAACGAATTGCTCCATCTTTATGCCGAAACCGGCCGCGCGGGCGCCTGAACCGTTTCCCAGGCGGAGAGGCGTGCGCTATTGTGCAGGTGCCTTGTTGCGCAGCCAGCGCGGAACGGTAATGACCGCGATCCATGTCCAGCCCAGAGCTGCCAGCACGCCGCCGCCGGTAAATGCAAGATGCGACAGGGCCGCCATGTTCGAGCCGGCCTCGACAAGCCCCGGCGAGCTGAGCGCCGTCACTCGCGTGAAAAGTCCGGTTGCCGCCACGCAGCTTGCACCCAGGAACAGCCAGCCGGCAGGCGTATAATCGGGCCGGTTCTCGGCATACTGGCCCAGCACATAGGAAAAGCAGAAATGGGCCATTGTCAGGAAGGCGACGAGCGAAAGCCGCCCGGCCCCGGTCCCCGCTGCGGCCAGCCCGGCGAAGGCAATCATGGCGACGGCAATTGCCGCGATACTCGCACGTTTCAGCATGTGTTCAGTCCCCCTTGGGTATGGCGTATGTGACCACCGCGTGGCTTGCGGGCTTCGAACTGCCTTCGGCGCGGATATCAACTTCCGCAACCGCCAGCGTCCGCCCGAGCGTGAGCAGCCTTGCATGAGCTATTACGACATCAGCGATTAACGGACGGAGAAAGGTCATGTTCAAACTTGTCGTAACCGTCATTGGCGTGATGCCGATACGGGTGAAGATGGCGACATAGGTCACGGTGTCAGCCAGTGACATCTGGGTCGGGCCGGAGACATAATTGCCTGGTCGCCGGTGTTGTTCCTGCGCCTCCAGGCGTGCCTCGGCCTCGTTTTCACGCATCGCGGTGATCACCGGTCTTGCACCCGAGCCCGCGAAGGCCTGCTCGAAAAACGCGTTCACCTCGTCGAGGCCTGGCATCTGGCTCATCTTTTCCCCTGCGAAACGTGTTGATTGCCGTCAGTTTCCGTTCCACCCTACGAAATGATGGGCACCCGCCAAGAGGTGCCGCAACGGGAGGCAACAGGAAACAGATGCTCAGCTGGGGCGATGAATACCCGATACACCAGACGGCGGAA
>CAYXQV010000331.1:0-2677 GCA_964467505.1 uncultured Hyphomonadaceae bacterium
CCCGCAATGGCATCGGCCCTGCAACAGGCCGGCGCGGCGCCTTTGCGATCCTTGCCAATCGGGAAGTCCGTCGAGTTGCTTTCCTGATCGTCCGTCACGGCCAGCCTTGACGCAACAACGCCGAATTGCGGGCATCACATATCTAATTTCGAACCGGTACCTGTTGGGCGCTGGATGGTTGCTATGCGATTGTCGTGGAGGAGGAAACGAAAGCGAGGATTATAAGATGTCGTCTAACGAACTGACTTCCTGGGTGGCTCATCAGGCGGTTTCCGCCAGGCTTTCGGATCTCCCTGAAGACTGTGCTGAAATGGCGCGGCATGCCATCCTCGACTGGTTTGGCGTAACCATAGCGGGCTACGATGAGCCTTTGGCCAAAATCCTGCGAAAAACCTACGCCTCAGGTGGTGAGTGTACGATTGTCGGAGGTGGGGCGAGAGCGAGCGCACGTGACGCGGCCCTGATCAATGGTTCGACCGCGCACGCCCTGGATTATGATGATGTGAACATCTTCGGTCATCCGACCGCGCCGATCTTTGCCGCAGCGCTGGCCGTCGGCGAGGCATTGGGAAAGTCCCCCGAAGACATACTGCTGGCCTTCGTCGTGGGATACGAAGCGGCGACTTCGGTAGCGGTGCAGGCAATGCCCTCAAATTATGAGCGAGGCTTTCATTCGACCGGGACGATAGGCGCCATAGGTACCGCCGTGGCGGCTGCGAAACTCTACGATCTCGGTCATGAGGACACATGCGAAGCAATCGGGCTCGCCGTCACGCAAGCAGCAGGTCTGAAAGGCATGTTCGGCACGATGGCCAAACCATTTCATGCGGGCAAGGCGGCATTCAATGGCATCATGGCGGCTGAACTGGCGGCTGCGGGGTTCGAGGCGAGGCCGGATTCGCTGGAAATGGAACGAGGCTTCTTCTCGACGCAAACGGACGCTTCCCCGCATGTGCCCGAAAATTACCGATTTGGCGATCATATCAAAAAGAACCTCTTCAAGTATCATGCTGCCTGCTATTGCACCCATGCGACCTTGGAGGCGACGCACCAGATTCTGCGAGATCAGGAGATTGCACCTGACCAGGTTCAATCCGTCGTGACCAACGTGCCCGAAATGCATCTTGCCACTGCCAACATTCAGTCACCTGAAACCGGCCTCGAGACGAAATTCAGCCTCAAACACTGCGTGGTTCTGGCCCTGACAGGCGCAGATACATCCGCCATCGGAACCTATAGTGACGGTTCTGCCAATGACCCTGAACTGATGGCCTTGCGTGACCGGGTGACGGTCAATGGCAACAGGCCGCTAGGGTCGGATGCGGTTGTCGAGATCACGATGCTTGATGGCAAAACCCATTCAGCCTTTTATGACGCGTGGATTCCGGAAGAGTCGCTCGCGAACCAGAAGGAAAAACTGGTCCGGAAGTTTGAGAGCCTCACCAAGGACAGGCTGGGAGGCGGTTGGCGTGATGCCAGCGAGGTTTTCCTGGGCTTTGACAGGCTTGGCTCCGTGCAGGATGTTTTTGCTCCATTGATGGCTGACGCGTGAGTTGCCGCGCGATGGGATGAAACGGCACCCCGCCCGGCTTGCTCCGCGGGCAAATCAAGTTGGTTATCCAGCTGCCTGCCAGAGCCTGACCGTATCCGCCCAGATCGCCATTTAAGGCCGGGACAGCAGTGAAAGGGCATTTCGAGCTGCCTTCGCATATGTATTTTTGCGCGTCGATTGGTGGCGTGAAGGCCCGATCTGAGTCTTCAGTGGTGAGGCTTAATACCAGCGACACGTCAGGAGTGGCAGCATGGCCATCGATTTTGAAGTTCCCGAAGATGCCAAACAGGTCCGCGCCAGGGTGCGCCAATGGGTTCAGGATGTCTGTATTCCTGCAGAACAACGCCTTGAAAAGGGCGAGCCCCTGAAGGATGTTGTCGCCGGGTTGCGGAAACAGGCCCGTGCGCAGGGGCTGTGGCTTCCGTTCATCCCGCAGGAACATGGCGGCATGGGACTGGGCCCCCTGGCCAATGCCCTCGTCCAGATGGAACTCGGCGAGAGCTCTCTTGCGACCCTTTCCATGAACAGCCAGGCGCCTGATGATGCAACCATGCTCACGCTCCTGGCGCATGGCACCGAGTATCAGAAAGAAAGGTTTCTGAAGCCCCTTTTCGAGGGGCACAAGCGAATCTGTTATTCGATGACGGAAAAGGCCGCAGGCGCTGACGCAACTGGCATGCAGACGCGAGCGGAGAAGGATGGCAAGGGCAACTACATCCTGAATGGCGAGAAATGGTATTCCTCCGGCGCCAATGTTGCTGACATTGCAGTCGTGATGGCGAAGACAAATCCGGACGCGCCGCGTCATCAGCAATTCTCGACTTTCATTGTTGAGCTTCCCGATCCCGCCTACAGGATCGTGCGTCACATCCCGATCATGAAAGAGCATACCGACATCGAAATCGAAATGGGCGCGACCCATTGTGAGGTGATCATCAGTGACCTTGTCGTGCCAGAGGAAAACCTGCTTGGCGGGGAAGGCCAGGGCTTCGCCATGGGCCAGCATCGCCTCGCCTATGGGCGCCTGCGCCACGGCATGCACAATATCGCGATGGCGCAGAGGGCGCTGGATATCGCCACCGCACGCGTGACCGAACGCACAACCTTCGGCACACCGCTTGAGGA
>CAYXQV010000332.1:0-2670 GCA_964467505.1 uncultured Hyphomonadaceae bacterium
GTTATGGCAGGCTGGCGCGGGAGGCGGACGCGCGCCTGGCAGACATGGGATTTCACAATGTCGCCGTGCGCCATGGCGACGGGCTTGAAGGATTTGGCGCGGACGGCCCCTATGACCGGATCGTGCTGACTGGCTCAGTTGAGGAGGTGCCATCCGCGTTGACCGAAGCGCTTGCACCTGGCGGTCATGTTGCGGCGCCGGCTATTGAGGGCGGGCTTGGCGTCGTGCGGATTGTCGGGGCGGGCGGACTGACAGAGACGCGCAGCCTGTCGCGAAGATTGCAGCCGCTTTGCGCGGGCGTGGCGGCAATGCTCTGAAGATGTCACATGCCACTTGTTTGCCAGCCGGCCCGCATACAGCTATAGGGGCCATTCGCCTGATCCCGGTTCGCCTGAGACGGAGCCTTTACGCCCGATGACCCTGCGCTTTATTCCAGCCGCAATGGCGGCGCTCGCACTTGCCCTTCCTGCGGTGGCCCAGGAGGGCGGGGCGGGTGGCCCCAGCCTTGTCGGCCAGCTGCTTTTCTTCATCCCGCTGATCCTGATCTTCTATTTCCTGCTGATCCGCCCCCAGCAGCAGCAGCGCAAACGCCACCAGCAAATGGTCGAGGCGATCAAGCGCGGTGACACTGTGGTCACGTCAGGCGGCCTGATCGCAAAGGTCATCAAGGTGGCTGATGACGAATTGACCGTGGAGCTGGCCGAAGGTGTGCGCACCCGTCTGATGCGCCAGATGGTCGCCGATGTGCGCTCGAAGGGCGAACCCGTTGCGGCCAATGACTAGAGACTGAATTCAGGACCTCTGCCTCATGCTTCAGTTCCCGCCCTGGAAGATTGCCCTTATCGTCGGCACATTGCTGATTGGCGCGATCATGGCATTGCCCAATGCATTTTCCGATCGGTTCCTCGGCGTCGAACCCATCCCGCCGAGCGTGGAAACACCGGAATCGCTGGCAGAATACCGTGACGCAAAGGCTGGCGCCGAACAGTCCTGGTGGCCGGGTTTCCTGCCGTCTGGAAAGGTCAATCTCGGCCTTGACCTGCGCGGCGGGGTCTACCTGCTGATGGAGATCAAGCCTGAAGACGTGTTCGAAAACCGCCTGACAGTGTTTTCGGCAGATGTGCAGGAGGCTCTTGGTTCGCCCGCAAGTGATCGCGTCTATCACACACGTGAGGTCGTCGGTGACAAGCTGGTCGTCAATCTCAACCGTGCCCGCATGGATGAGGGGTCGATGCAGAAGGCGCTGCGCCGGATCCGGGATGTGAACCCGCAAATCCCCGGCGCTATCGGCGGACAGCGCAGCTACAATGTTGAACAGGTTGGCGAGACCCGGCTGGAAATTTCGCTGACGGCAGCGGCGAAGACCAATTTCCTGTCCGATGCGCAGGCCAAGACGATCGAGATTGTCAGGCGGCGCATCGATCCGGAAGGCGTGCGCGACATCTCGCCTCAGCCGCAGGGTGACAATCGTATCATTCTGGAAGTTCCCGGCGAGCCGGATCCCACGCGGATCAAGGACGTGCTTAGCCAGGCGGGGGAGCTGACATTCGCGCTGGTCGATGACGCGCCCTCGAAGGTCGACCAGGCACTTGCGACGGGCACCGCACCGCCCGGATGGCGCCTGCTGAGCGATATCGGGACCGGCGAGCCGCTGCTGGTCAACAACACGCCTGTCGTCACCGGCAGCGATGTGGCAACTGCCAGCCAGGGTTTCGACCCGGACGACAATTCCCCCGCGGTGAATTTCCGTCTCAATGGCGCCGGTCAGAACCGGTTCTCGAAGGTGACGCAGGAATATGTCGGCCGGCGCTTCGCCATCGTGCTCGACGAGCAGGTGATGAGTGCGCCGAATATCCGTGAGCCGATCTATGGCGGCAATGTGCAGATCACCGGGCGCTTCACCATGGATGAGGCGAACGATCTTGCAGCCATCATCGAGGCCGGGGAGTTGCCGGCAAAACTCAATTTCATCGAGGAGCGCACGGTGGGTCCGGGGCTTGGCGAGGATTCGATCCGCGCAGGCACGACCGCATCATTGATCGGCCTGGCGCTCGTCGCGGTGTTCATCGTACTCATTTATGGCCGTTTCGGAATATTTGCCGTGATGTCGCTGGCGGCAAACATTATCCTGCTGCTTGGCGCACTTTCGGGGCTTGGCGCGACACTGACCCTGCCGGGCATTGCCGGCATCATCCTGACCATCGGCATGGCGGTGGATGCGAATGTTCTCGTGTTCGAGCGGGTGCGCGAGGAATCGCGCAATGGGCGCTCACCGATCACGGCGGTGCAGGCGGGCTATGAGCAGGCATTGTCGACAATCCTGGATGCTAATATCACGACATTCATTGCCGCATCGGTCCTTTACCTGCTGGGCTCGGGGCCTGTGAAAGGGTTCGCGGTGACGCTCGCCATTGGCATCGTGACATCGGTTTTCACAGCCTTCGTGGTGACACGCTGGCTGACAGCCAGCTGGCTGCGCATGGCGCGCCCCGCAACGCTGGCGATCTAGAGATCAGGGAGAGGTGACATGCTGCTGAAGCTCTTGCCGGCGAAGACGAGCGTCGGGTTCATGCAGTATCGCTGGCCGGCCTTCGTGCTGTCAGCGGTGCTTATCATTGCCTCGATCGCGGTGCTGTCGGTGCGCGGCCTCAATCTCGGGATCGATTTTGC
>CAYXQV010000333.1:0-2666 GCA_964467505.1 uncultured Hyphomonadaceae bacterium
GCAATTTCAAGGCACTGTTTGAAAGCATGGAACGCGACCAGATCCGGCGCGGCGCATTGAAGGTGGAAGAAGACGCATGAGCCAGCCAGACCGCAAGGTTCAGCTGACCCCGCCGCAGGAAGGGCTTGCCGGTGCGGGTGTGGGCGCAGTGCTGGGCGGCGCGCTCTGGCTGTTTGACGTGATCTCACCGCTCGCGATTGCCGGTGTCGCTGCCGGTGTGGGACTGGGCAGTTGGTTCAATGCCTGGCGGCGCGGCAAGCGCGCGCGGAAGGGTTGAGCGGTGGTGGTTCATTTCAAGGAGTTCAGAATATGAAATCCATTCTTTCCGGCGTCATCTCCGCACTGGTCACTGGCATCGCGCTGCGGTTCATGAATGGCTGGCTGACCGAGCTTGGCGCCGCGGCGCTGATTGGCGCGGTCACCGGCACGGCTGTGTGGCTGCTCGTGAAGACTGACAAGACGCGCAAGGGAGCCATGAAATGAGCACTGCCCCGGAACTTCACGGCGTCCATCATGTCGCCTATCGCTGCAAGGATGCAATGGAGACGGTGCGCTTTTACCAGCGCGTCATGGGCATGGATTTCCAGCTCGCCATTGCCGAGGACAAGGTGCCCTCCACCGGCGCGCCAGACCCATATATGCACGTCTTCCTCGATGCGGGGGGCGGAAATGTGCTGGCCTTTTTCGAATTGCCGACACAGAAGGAAATGGGCCGCGACGAGGCGACGCCGGAATGGGTCCAGCATATCGCCTTTCGGGTCGCCACAATGGACGACCTGATGGCCGCAAAGGCGCGCGCCGAGGCCGAGGGGCTGGACGTGATCGGGCCGACCCATCATGGCATCTTCAAGTCTGTCTATTTCTTCGACCCCAATGGCCACCGGCTGGAGCTGGCCTGCGATATCGGCACGCCTGAGCAGTTGGAACAGCTGAAATCGGTCGCCGAGGACATGCTGGCGGAATGGGACCGCACGAAAAAAGCCCCGCGTCACGCCGCCTGGCTGCACGAGAAGATTGCCGAGGAAAGTTGAGTGCGATGGCGCGTGCTCAGCGCAGCGACCGTGCCAGCCGCTTCTCTGTGATGAGGATCACATCCCGAAGCCTCATCCTGAGCGAAGTCGAAGGATGGGCCACATGAGCCGGTTTTTCAGCGGCCTGTTAAACGCGATGCGCGAACGGATTGACCAGTTGCACGCCAAGTCCCTCGAAATCCCGCAGATTGCGCGTCGCGATCGCAAACCCATGCGCCCGGGCAATCGCAGCGATCTGCATGTCGGCGACGGTGCGCTCATGGTGTCCGCGCCGGTTCTCGGTCAGGACTTTTCCCCATTCGCGGGCTGCGAGCACATCAAAGTCGAGGACCCGGCCCGGAACAAATGTGTGCAGGAACAGTTCGAAATCGCGCTGGATGACAGTGCAACGCGCTTCGTTCACCCCGCGCAGGTTTTCGATACCGAACATCTGCTCGCCGACATTTATCGTCGTTGTGAAGAAGGAGGTCTGCGCCGCTGTATTCAGCCATGCCACCACAGCCGGGTCGGGCTCAGGCCGCATGAACTCGGTGATGATGTTGGTATCGAGAATGATCATTCAGCCAGGTCGAATGCGATCGGCTCTTCAGGCGGCTGGTCATATTCCGGAACGGTAAAGGGCGCACCTGCGCTCGCCTGTCTTGACCGCTCGAAGATGCGCAGCAACATGTCTCCGGCCTGTTCCTCGCACGCGGCAGCGGTTTCGAGGATGCGGCGCACCTCTTCTTCCATGGACACACCATGACGCGCTGCGCGTTGTCGCAAAGCGGAAACGGTCTTGTCATCGAGCTTGCGAACACTGATACTCGCCATGCCATCATCGTTAGTATTTGCCAGCATCGCTGTCAATTTTTGAAACTGCCCGCATGGAGATGACATGAAACTCGCCACCCTGAAAAACGGTACGCGCGATGGGCGGCTGGTTGTCGTCTCGCGCGACCTCACGCAATTTACCGATGCGACCCATATCGCGCCGACACTGCAGGGCGCGCTCGATGACTGGCAGCTCGCGCGCCCGAAGCTGGAAAGCCTTGCCGACCAGCTGATGCATGGCGCGGTGCCGGCCGAGCGCTTCCACGAGCATGACTGCGAGAGCCCGCTGCCGCGCGCCTATCAGTGGGCGGATGGCAGCGCCTATATCAACCATGTCGAGCTGGTGCGCGCGGCGCGCGGCGACACGGTGCCCGAGAGCTTCTACACCGATCCGCTGATGTATCAGGGCATGAGCGATGGCTTTCTCGGCCCGCGCGACGCCATTCCGCTCGGCGATGAAAGCTGGGGCTGCGACATGGAGGGCGAAATCGCCGTCGTCACCGATGACGTGCCCATGGGGGTCAGCGTCGAGGCTGCCGCTGGCCATATCCAGCTTGTCATGCTGTGCAATGATGTCTCGCTGCGCGGGCTGATACCCGGCGAACTGGCCAAGGGGTTCGGCTTCTTCCAGTCGAAGCCGGCCAGCAGTTTCTCGCCGGTTGCGGTGACGCCTGATGCGCTTGGCGAGGCCTGGGATGGCGGCAAGGTCCACTTGCCGCTGCATGTCGATTTCAACGGCCAGCCATTCGGGCGGGCAGAGGCTGGTGAGGATGCGACCTTCTCGCTTGCCGAACTGGTTGCCCACGCGGCAAGAACGCGTAA
>CAYXQV010000334.1:0-2640 GCA_964467505.1 uncultured Hyphomonadaceae bacterium
CGGCAATCACAGGCAATGCGGCGCAACTGGCGGCGGCCTGTTCGGGCTGTCATGGTGGTCCCGACGCGGCCTTTGCCAGCCTTGACGGGCGCAGCGCCGATGCGCTTGCCCGGCTGCTTGCCACTTATCGTTCGCAAACCGCCGGGACCACGGTGATGCACCGGCTGGCGCGCGGCTATTCAGAAGCCGAGATTGAAGCGGTCAGCGTGTATCTGGCGCGCACCGGTAAGGCAGGGCGATGACGGGCGAGCTGACACGCCGTGCACTTGTGGGCACACTTGCCGGCTCATTGGCGGGCGGGTTTGCGGCCACCACGGCCGCACTTGCGCTGGCCCCGCGAGCCTTCGCGCAGGCAGCAGCGAAAATTGTCGTCATCGGCGGCGGATTTGGCGGGGCAACAGCGGCGCGGACCGTCAAGCATCTGATGCCTGGCGCAGATGTGACACTGGTCGAGCCTGCCGCGCGCTATACTGCCTGCCCTTTCAGCAATCTCGTCATTGCGGGCCTGCGCGATCTGCGCGCGCAGGAATTCGACTATTCAGCACTGGAAGCCGTCGGCGTGCGCCGCGTTGCCGACCGTGCCATCTTGGTCGATCCGGCCGGGCGCGGCGTGAAACTCGCCAATGGCGCAGACCTTTCCTATGACCGGCTGATCCTTTCGCCCGGCGTGGACATGCTCTGGGACACGCTGGAAGGCTATGATGCGGCCGCCAGCGAGGTGATGCCGCATGCCTGGAAAGCCGGCCCACAAACCACACGCCTTGCCCGCCAGCTCGATGCGATGGAGGATGGCGGCCTGGTGGTGATGTCCGCGCCGGCTGCGCCCTATCGCTGCCCGCCCGGCCCGTATGAGCGCGCCAGCCTGATCGCGCATTATCTGAAGACCCGCAAGCCGCGCTCGAAACTGATCATTCTCGACGCCAAGGACAGCTTCTCGAAGGACAACCTGTTCAAGGCGGCATGGACGACTCATTATCCGGGCCATATCGAATGGCAAGGTGCCAGCAATGATGGCCGCGTCGCGCGCGTGGATGCCGGCGCAATGACGCTTGAGACCGATTTCGAAAGCTTCCGGGCCGATGTCGCCAATATCATCCCGCCGCAACAGGCCGCCGCGATTGCCGGGCGCGCCGGTGTGGCGGACGCCACCGGCTGGTGTCCGATCGACGCGACGAGCTTCGAGTCGGCCCTGCAGCCGAATATCCATGTTATCGGCGATGCCACGATTGCCGCGCCGATGCCGAAATCAGCCTTCTCGGCCAGTCTCCAGGGCAAGCTGTGCGCGATGCAGGTGGCCCGCCTGCTCGCAGGGCTGGAAGCTGAACCGACCGTGCTCGCCAATACCTGTTATTCCTATATCACCCCGGACATGGCGGTCTCGATTGCCGGGGTCTACCGCAATACTGGCGGGCGTTTCGCAAGCATTGAGGGCGCAGGCGGGACAACGCCGCTGAATGCCAGCGACGCTGACAGGCGGGCCGAGGCTGCGCAGGCCAGCGCATGGTTCAGCCAGGTCACCTCGCAGGCATTCGGTTGAGGCTGGCGCTGGGCTGCGTCTTCCTTGCGGCGCTTGCCACAGCGTGCGGGCGAGGTGATACACCGCTAGTGACCGCTGCGTTGATCCGCGGTGATGCGATCCCGCAGCCGCTGAGCGACCTGCCCGGTGACAGCGCGCGCGGGGCGGAACTGTTTGCGGCGCGCGAGGGCGGACATTGCGTGCTCTGCCACCGTGTGGAGGGGCTGGACGCGCCGTTTCAGGGCAATGTCGGCCCGGAGCTGAGCGCGGTTGGTGCCCGGCTGAGCCCTGCTCAGATGCGACTGCGGATTGCCGATCCGACGCGGCTATGGCCAGATACGGTGATGCCGCCTTATTATCGCGTCACGCAGCTGCAACAGGTCGGCGCAGCCTATCGCGGCAAACCGGTATTGAGTGCGCAGGAGATCGAGGATGTCATCGCCTATCTCGCCACGCTTGAAGGCTGAAACGACACAACTGACACGGCGCGGCCTGATCGCGGCCGGTGCCGGTGCGGTTTTCATCGCTTCCTTTCCGCTGACCAGTCATGCCGCACCAGAGGACATGCGGGCCGCAATCGCCGAAGTGTTCGGAAAAGAGGTGATAACGCCCGGCCGGGTGACGCTGAAATTGCCACCGATAGCCGAGAACGGGTTTTCGGTGCCGCTGTCGGTGAGGGTCGACAGTCCGATGACCGCAGAAGACCATGTCACCGAGATCGGCATTTTCAGCCCGCGCAACCCGATTGCCCATATCGCGCAGTTCCATCTCGGGCCCCGCAACGGGCGCGCCGAGGTCGCCACCCGCATACGTCTGGCCGGCACGCAGGAGCTGCTGGCCGTGGCAAGGATGAGCGACGGCACGCTATGGTCAGGCGCACGTGAGACCGTTGTCACGCTCGCTGCCTGCGTGGTGCTTTGAGGAGGATTTGTCATGGCCGGTATCCGCCTGTCTGTTCCCGCAAAGGCTGCGAAAGGCGAGGTCATCGAGATCAAGGCGATGATCCAGCATCCGATGGAAAGCGGCTTTCGCCGTGACAATCGCGGCGCGCCAATTGCCCGCGACATCATCACGAGGTTCGAATGCGATTATGATGGCGAGACGGTGTTTGCGGCCGATTTCCT
>CAYXQV010000335.1:0-1533 GCA_964467505.1 uncultured Hyphomonadaceae bacterium
CGCCGTGAAAACCGCGATTGGTTACTAAAATCAAAGCGGATCGCTCTTCGTGTACTTGACGTCCTTAAAGAATATGGTATGCAGCAAAAAGAGTTGGCAGAACAGTTGGGTGTTTCCCCTCAGCAGGTAAGTAAAATTGTGAAAGGGAAAGAGAATTTAACACTTGAAACCATATCTAAATTGGAAAAAGTGCTTAATACCAACCTAATCGAGATAAGTGATCAAGAATAGAACTCATATTTAATCTCTAAAGGTAATGTCGAGATACAGAATCTATATCGATGAAGTTGGAATTGCTGATATGAAAAGCTCGGCAAATACGAATCACAGATACTTAAGTTTAACGGGTGTCATTTTTGAAAATGAATATATGCGGGATGTAATTCATCCGGAAATCGAAAGAATCAAGCGGGAAATTTTAAGAGCACATCCTGACGAACCATTGATTCTCCACCGTAAAGAAATATTGAATAAAAAATACCCTTTTAAAATACTGAAGGATCCAAAAGTTGAAGAACTATTTAACAACACGATTTTAAACTGTTTTCGAGAATGGGAATACACAGTAATTTCTGTACTAATTGACAAAAAAGAACATCAAACCAAATATTCCGTTTGGCGGCATGATCCCTATCATTATTGTATGGAAATCTTAATGGAAAGATATTATCGATTTCTTGAAGATATAGGAGCGGTTGGTGACGTGATGGTTGAAGCCCGGGGAGGGAAAGAAGATCGAAGACTCAAAAAATCTTACACTCGCATTCACGAAAACGGAACAAATTATATAGCTGCGGATATGTTTCAGATTGTATTTACCAGTAAACAACTTAAAGTTAAACCAAAAAAGGCAAATGTATCAGGATTACAAATTGCTGATTTACTTGCTTACCCCTCAAGAAAGTATATCTTCAAGTATTATGATAGAATCGTTGATGAAACACAAACATTTAGTGATTTGATCATAGAAATTTTGAAAGAAAAGTATTATAAACGTGGCAACAAAGTGGTGGGCTATGGAATTAAGATGCTGCCTTAAAACAAAAAAACCCCGACTTACGTCGGGGCAAAGGCTCTTGCGTCCTTCCACCTCCAGGTTCCTGGATTGCTTTAAATATAAGAAAAAAATTTATTTTATAATAACAACGTAGTTATGGCCAACTCCTACCGACATTCCGATAAACGTGCACACATTCCCTCCAAAGAAGAAGCGGGTTACGAAGATGCCAACCCCAATGTGCAAAAGGGCAAAAAGAAATTGCACCTGCCGGTGAACCCGGTGATTGAGCGTGGGCGCGACCCGGAGCTGTTCTGGATGCACAAGTACAACAACGACAAGGAAATTGCCCTGCTGCTGGATGCCATTGCAAGCAGCAAAAGCAAAGAGGAAATCAAAGAACTGGCCGTGCAGCTCCGCGAAACGGTGATGAACCCCGAAGCCGGCAACGAACGCTGGAAGGAACTGCTGGAAATTGACATCCGCTCGCTCTACCGCTACGAACACATTGCCCCCGAAAAACTGATACAGGGCCT
>CAYXQV010000335.1:1543-2252 GCA_964467505.1 uncultured Hyphomonadaceae bacterium
CCCGACCTGTTCTCCACCAACGAACTGTTTGGCAACGCCCTGGAAAAGGATGAACTGGACAAAGTGAGTGAATACTACCAGCACAGCGACGGCTGGAGCAACCGCCTGATACAAGGCGACAGCCTGTTGGTGATGAGCAGCCTGCTGGAGCGCGAAGGCATGGCCGGACAGGTACAGATGATTTATATAGACCCGCCCTACGGCATTAAATACGGCAGCAACTGGCAGATGAAGCTTAACGATAGATCCATGTCAAACTCTGATCCTGATAAAGAGTTATCAGGTGAGCCTGAGGTTATAAAAGCTTACAGAGATACTTGGGAGCTTGGGATACACTCTTATTTGAGCTATTTAAAAGATCGTCTAATAGCTGCTCGTGAATTACTGAAGGAAAGCGGCTCTTGTTTCGTACAGATCAGTGATGAAAATGTACACTTGGTAAGAAACTTATTAGATGAGGTGTTTGGGCAGAATGGTTTTGGTTTGGAGGTCACTAATTTTCTGACTCATAAAACAGGTATTATTGGTGACTTTTTACTCAATTTTGATCGCATTTTGTTATCGGATGATTCCCTTTGGTTTCAGGGAGAAGAACCTCAACAGATCTTCAAGCGATCCATAGATAAAGGTTTGAAACAGCCTATTACTCGCTGGGGAGAGCGTCAAAAATTACCCTTAAAGCATATACTTTTAGGCGATAAACTGCCTC
>CAYXQV010000335.1:2262-2629 GCA_964467505.1 uncultured Hyphomonadaceae bacterium
TTTGAACTGAAAGGTGGTCGTGCTACCCCTCATCAGGGCACTATTTATCATAATGGTGATCGTTTAACTAGCTATCTCCCGACTTTACGGCTGGTCACTGATTTTTCTGAAGCGGCTATTCACACTAGCTTTTTAGGGGGGCCATCTGATCGCTTTTATTCCCGCTGGTATAATTCAGGTACTAAAGAGTGGCTAGCGGGAATATATAAACGGATAGAACCCTAAAACTCTCTTATGCAAATTCTCAGTCAAGCCATCATTAAATATCATCGAGCTATTCTTATTTTTTGGTTGGTTTCCTTAATAACGGCTACTGCTTATGCTTTTGGAGGTCACGAGTTAAAGCCTGAAACATTGATGGAGGGAG
>CAYXQV010000336.1:0-2627 GCA_964467505.1 uncultured Hyphomonadaceae bacterium
TCGGCCATGTCGAATTCCTTTCAGTTTTCCTGACAAAAGCGATCGCAGCGCGACTTCGCCATGACCGACATCAAACTGCGGCGGGCCCTTCAGGTGCACAGGCGAGCGTCGTTGCAAGGCCGTCGCCGCATCATTCGATCTGCCCGGCGGCATCAGGCATCCTTTCGCCGGATTGTACCGACCAGTTCGGTCGCTTCCGCCAGGGTGTTGGTGATCGTCCCGTATTTCTGCAGGTTCTTGTGCAGCAGTGCGAGCCGTGCATCTGTTTCCTCGGTGTCCACGACGATCTCATAGTCGATCCGCACCATTTTCGGCGGGCTGTCCTGACGTTGGCCATGAAGCGATATTTCCATGCCGCGCAAGTCAAATTCCAGCATCGGCGCGACGCGCTCGGCCCCCTTCAACATGCAGGCGGCAAGGCTGGCCAGCAGCATTTCGGCAGGGTTGAAGGCATCCTCCCTTCCGGCCATGTCAGTGTCGAGCGTTATGCGCGCTTCTTTCGTGGTGGCTTCGGACCCGTGGCTGTCGATCCGGCGGGCGGAGACTTTGTATTCGAGCATGATTTGGTCCTTTCAGGCAGCGGGTTCGGTGCCGGGCACGAGGTATTCGGGGGCCTGACCAGCAGGCATCGCGGCCAGTTCCGTATCCGTCAGCCGGACATGGATCTCGACCAGCGTGCCATCTGGCTGAGGGCTGAGTTGGCGACGCAGAGAAACTGGGTGCACATGGTCTCAGACCTCGCCGGCTTTGAGCGGCACCATCAGCACGGGACGGCGCGCGATTTCGCAGAGATTGGCGGCTGTGGGGCCGATGACCATGCTTTCCACCCAGTTCTGACGTGCTTGCCGACAATGATCAGATCGACGATACCGGCCTTCGCAGCCAGCGTGGCCGCCGCCGCCTCAGCAGCCTGCGCCTTAGGTGAGAAGTCCGTGGCCAGCAGCAGCCGCCGTAGCCCTGTGTGGCATGTGCGCTCGCACGCCGCGTCGCCGTCATTGCCTGTCGCCTCGATCCATTCCAGACGGACTGGCAGCGTGCTGAGCCGGATCACCTCGCGCGCGACCGAGCCGAGAAACAGCCCGCGGATCATGTTCTGCCCGCGCGACCCGATCACGATCAGGTCAGCGCCGTATTCGCTGGCCGCAGAGAGGATATCCTTGGCCACCTCGCCGGCAGCGCGGATGTCTATCTCGACCTCAAGCCCAGCCGCGCGCATCGGGGCGGCGCGCGCGCCCAGCCACTCCTCCAGCGCGCCCCTATGGCCATAACCCGCACCCTGAGCGTAGCCCACCTTCACGACATGGGTCAGGAACACCCGGGTCACACCCATGTCTTGCAGGTCTGTCAGGCAATCGAGCAGCGGACCCTGCGCCGCCGAGTGATCAAGGCAAATCAATGCGGTTCGAAACATCAGTTCTGCTCCTTCGTTTGGGTCCCGTGAATGGGCGTTGCTTCAAAGAACACACCGAAAGCGGCCATGGCGAAGGGTTTGATCAGGTCACGGATCGCTGAAACGCGGCGGTCGCCCCCGTCTTTGCGACCCACTTCCCCGACCGCGGCGATCTTGCAAAGCGTGGCACAATTTTTAGTCGCAACAGTCGCCTCCACTTTTCCTGGCGTGTCCGGAATCCTGACGCCGTAGCGCTCGTAAATGCTATGCAGGGCTTTAACGTGGCGGGCCTCGGCGTGGATGGTATTCGGGAACGGTCGCACGTCTCCAAACCGCTCATGGATCACCTGATAAGTCGCGCGGGCATTGCGCTCATCGGCCAACGCCGTATCCAGCGCCCTAATGACTTCTGGCGTCAGGCCAACCGGAGCCGTCTCAATTGCGGCCTGAACGCAGTGTGGCCGAGACCCACACGAACCGCCACCCTGGCCCCGGTGTCTCTCACGCTTGCGTTTGGGCATGATGCTACTTCTCGGTTTCCGTGCTCTCAAGTTCCAGATCGTAGAGAACGGAAAGGGTTTCATTCACGCCATCCGGGCACGTGCCGGTCACTTCATAGCGCAATGGCCCATTTGCGAAGGCGATGCGCCGGACCGGTCCATTGCAAATGCGGTACTCGAGTCTGACACCGTTCAGGGTGAGCACATCACCATCAAAAATAAGGCACCCTGTCTCAATAGGCATTGAGCATCTGGCGACGTCGCTCGAGACAAAGGCGCACGGGTGATCTGCGTCAACCTCGCACGAAGTACCCGGAATCAAATGTTCCACGCTCAGAACGGTTCCGACGGGTTCGGTAACCTGCGCTGCTGCGATCGCTGACATGCACGCGAATGTCGCCGCGAACATTGCCAATAATCGGTGACGCGGAAAGATACGAAATGTTTTCAACATGAAGCCTCGTTCCCTATGACTGACACCCAAGCTTTGCGTGCCCTCATCGGCGCTGCCTTGATCGCGCGCAACCCTGCGCCCGGGAGATGTTCCATCTCCTTCTGGATCTTGCCTTAGCTGAAACGCGGCTCGGTTCGTTTTAACAGAGATGCGTTGCTGGATATTTGAGTTCCCAGGTCTCGAGAGCAGTTGTGCGGCGACGCAGAATCAATAAGCGACACTGGAGGTTATCTGTCTCCAGTGACTCCAGCAGCAATGACTGCTTCCCGGAGTGGCTGTGTAA
>CAYXQV010000337.1:0-2605 GCA_964467505.1 uncultured Hyphomonadaceae bacterium
TCGTCCTTCGAGGCTCGCTTCGCTCGCACCTCGCCGATGAGGAAAACCAATGAGACTCCTCATCGAAGAGGAGCGGCCGCAAGGCCGCGTCTCGAAGGATAGGCCGCGTGACCTAGCCTATCGCGCATCGACCTTGCCAAGCCGGTCAAGCAAGGCGGGACCGTTCGCGACAATGTCAGCCAGCGAAACCTTGTCCAGTTCGGCGAGGAACGCGTTCAATCCGGCGCGAAACAGCAGGCTCAGCTTACACAAGCCAATCAGGGGGCACGTATTTTGGTCGCGATTGAAACACTCGACCAGTTCAAGATCGCCTTCGGTGTGACGGACGACTTCGCCAATGATGATGTCCTGGGGTGCCATGCCGAGCCTGACGCCGCCGGTGCGCCCCCGCAGGTTTTCCAGATAGCCAAGCTGCCCGAGCTGGCGCGCCGCCTTCATCAGATGGGCGCGCGATATGCCATAGGCGTCGGCGACATCTTCCATGCGCACGGTCTCACCGGGGTGAAGTGCGCAGAACATCAAGGTTCTGAGCGCGTAATTGGTATAGGCTGTCAGGCGAATGGCGGTCTCCCTGCGGCGCGGATGCACATGCGACAAAAAGTGTGTTCGAAAGTAACGCTTATCGCGTTATTTGATATTTCAAGTGCCACTTTGCTTGGCTCAGGTCAAATTCAGGGAACGTCTCGCCATGTTTGAAGCCTTCGACGCTGTCCTGCTCGCGCGCATACAATTTGCGTTCACGGTCAGCTTCCACATCATCTTCCCGGCCTTTTCGATTGGGCTGGCATCTTATCTGATGGTGCTGGAAGGGATGTGGCTGAAGACCAACAACCCGGTCTACCTGACCCTTTTCAAATACTGGCGCAAGATCTTCGCTGTCGCCTTCGGCATGGGCGTCGTGTCCGGCATCGTCATGTCCTATCAGTTCGGGACAAACTGGAGCGTGTTTTCCGACAAGGCCGGGCCGGTTGTTGGGCCGCTCATGGCCTACGAGGTGCTTTCAGCCTTCTTCCTCGAGGCGGGTTTCCTCGGTGTGATGCTGTTCGGCATGGGCCGTGTGTCGAAGAAGCTGCACTTCCTCGCGACCGTGATGGTGGCTTTCGGGACACTGTTCTCGGCGACCTGGATCTTGTCGGTGAACAGCTGGATGCAGACACCGGCCGGCTTCTCGATCAATGATGTTGGCCAGTTCGTGCCCGAAGACTGGCTCGCAATCATCTTCAATCCGTCCTTTCCCTATCGCCTCGTGCACATGGTGCTGGCCGCGTATCTGACGACGGCCTTTGTGGTCGGTGCGGTCGGGGCTTATCACCTGCTGCGCGACCGGGCCAATGTGGAAGCCCGCAAGATGTTCTCCATGGCGATGTGGATGGCAGCGATCGTTGCGCCCATGCAGATTGTGGCGGGCGACTTCCATGGCATGAACACCTATGAGCACCAGCCGGTGAAGGTCATGGCCATGGAAGGCCACTATGAAAGCCATCCTGAGGGTGCGCCGCTCTACCTGTTCGGCATTCCGAATGAGGCAGAACAGCGCCTCGACCATGCGATCGGCATTCCGAAACTCTCATCACTGATCATCAAGCATGATCTGAATGCGCCGATGAAAGGGCTCGACACAGTGCCCGACGAATTGCAGCCGCCAGTGCCCATCGTGTTCTGGAGCTTCCGCGTCATGGTCGGCCTTGGCATGCTGATGATGCTGATCGGCCTTGTGAGCCTGTACCTGCGCTGGCGCGGCAAGCTCTATGATACGCCGCTGTTTCACTGGGCAGCGATGGTGATGGGGCCAAGTGGCTTCGTTGCGGTGCTGGCAGGCTGGATCACGACGGAGGTCGGCCGCCAGCCCTATACGGTCTACGGGCAATTGCTGACGGCCGATTCCATTGCGCCCGTTGCGGCACCCGCCGTCGCGGCATCGCTGATCGCCTTTATCGTGGTGTATTTCGCGCTGTTCGGTGCGGGCACCTGGTACATCCTCAAGATGATGAAGCAGCTGCCGGGCGATGCCGGGCCGCTGCCGGGCAAGCCGACACGTACAGCCGGGACGACGCCGGCCGCGGGTCTCAAACCTGACTTCATTCCGGCTGAATAGGAGGCTGCATAATGTTCGACCTTCCGACAATCTGGGCCGGCCTGCTGGCGCTCGCAATCTTCATCTACGTGATCCTCGACGGGTTTGACCTTGGCATCGGGCTGGTCTTCCCGTTCCTTGAAAGCGATGATGACCGCAATGTGGCGATGAACTCCGTCGCTCCGGTCTGGGACGGCAATGAGACCTGGCTGGTGCTCGGCGGCGGCGGCCTTTTTGCGGCGTTCCCGCTCGCCTATGCCGTGGTCATGCCAGCCTTGTATGCGCCGTTCATCATCATGATCCTGGCACTGGTCTTCCGCGGTGTGGCGTTCGAGTATCGCTGGCGCGACAAGGCGCACGAAAGGATATGGGACCGCTCCTTCTTCTACGGATCATTACTGGCAACCTTCTGCCAGGGCATTGTGCTTGGTGCCTTCGTACAAGGCATAGAGGTTGACGGGCGCGCTTATGCCGGAGGGTGGTGGGACTGGCTGACGCCGTTTACCCTGGTTTGTGGCCTGGCGCTTGTGG
>CAYXQV010000338.1:0-2582 GCA_964467505.1 uncultured Hyphomonadaceae bacterium
CCTTGTACTGGTCGCCAAAGGCGTGGCGGCCAATCACGACAGGCTGGGTCCAGCCAGGCACGAGGCGCGGCACGTTGGAGATCACGATCGGCTCGCGGAATACCACGCCGCCGAGAATGTTGCGGATGGTGCCGTTCGGGCTGCGCCACATCTGCTTGAGGCCAAACTCCTCAACCCGCTGCTCATCGGGCGTGATGGTCGCGCACTTGACCGCGACGCCATATTCCCTGGTCGCATTGGCGGCATCCACGGTGATCTGGTCATTGGTCTCGTCGCGCTTTTCGATCGAGAGGTCGTAATATTTCAGGTCGACATCGAGATAGGGGTGGATAAGCCGATCCTTGATCATCTGCCAGATGATCCGGGTCATCTCGTCGCCATCCATCTCGACAATGGGGTTCTTTACCTGAATCTTCGCCATGAGTGTTCGTCCTCTTGCTTTTCCGAGTGCTGGAAGGCGCTATAGCAGGGCAGGCGCGAAGGTCAAAAGCGACCTTGGGCGCATGTTGCGGTTTGACGCGGGCAGAGGCCCGGGGCAATCAGGCCGGATGAACACGTTGGCCCCGCCCACGCCGCCCGTCATCATCCTGCACACCCCGCAACTCGGCGAGAATATCGGCGCTGCGGCGCGCTCCATGCTGAATTTCGGCCTCACCGACCTGCGCCTGATCAGACCGCGCGATGGCTGGCCCAATCCGGCGGCAGAGCCGATGAGCGCCGGCGCATTCGAGGCCGGCGTCACCGCGCGCGTCTATGACAGTCTCGAGGCCGCCAGTGCCGGGCTTGTCCGTCTCTATGCGACAACCGCCCGTCCGCGCGGCATGGAAAAGCCGGTCATCGGGCCGCGTGGTGCAGCCGAGGAAGCCGGCAAGATCGATGGCCAGGTCGGCATCCTTTTTGGCGGCGAACACTCCGGCTTGCCGAACGAGGTCGTCGCTGTCTCTGACGTGATCGTCTCCTATCGGGTCAATCCAGGCTTTGCCTCGCTGAACCTTGCCCAGGCCGTGCTCGTCTTCGCCCATGCCTGGGGCGAGGCGGCCGCGCTGCCTGGACGTGAGGCGGCAAGGCGCGGTGTCGGCGCACCTGCCGACCGGGCCGATCTCATCCGCATGCTGGAGCATTTCGAGGATGAACTCGAGCGTGCCGGTTTCTTCTTTCCGCCGGAAAAAACCGACCTGATGAAGGACAATCTGCGCGCCGCCCTCATCCGCGCAAACTGGACACAGCAGGAAGTGCGCACCTTTCGCGGCGCCATCAAGGCTCTCGCCATCGGCCGCGGCAAGTCGAGGGTGGAACCGTCTCAGGAGGGATAGTCAACGCCGGTCAGGTAGAGCCCGTCAGGCGGGGCGACCGGGCCGCAGCGTGTGCGATCCCTGGCGGAGAGAATTTGCGCGATCCAGTCGGGTGTGCGCCGACCGCGGCCAACCTCCACGAGGCTGCCGACCATTGAGCGGACCTGGCGGTGCAGGAAGGCGCGCGCCGAACAGGTGATCTCGATGCGCGCGGCGTGGCAGGTCACGTCAATCGCGTCAAGCGTGCGCGCCGGGCTGAGCGCCTGGCACTTCGCGTCGCGAAAGGTCGAAAAATCGTGATGGCCGATGAGGTGGCGCGCGCCGGCCTGCATCGCACCTGCATCCAGCGGCGCAGGCACGCGCCAGGCGAGACCGCACTCATGGGTCAGCGGCGCGCGGCGGTTGATGATGACATAGCGATAATGGCGCGCGCGCGCGGAAAACCGCGCATGAAACGCGTCCGCCACGTTTTCGGCGGCCAGCACCGCCACGGGGTCAGGGCGCAGATGCGCGTTCAGGGCATCGGCGAGTTTTCCGGCTGGCAATGGCTTGTCGAGGTCGAGATGGGCGGCCTGGCAGGTGGCATGAACGCCGGTATCGGTGCGCCCGGCACCGTGTACGCTCACCGCGCGCCCTTCGAGCGCCTCGGCCGCGCGCTCCAGTGCGGCTTGTACCGACTGGCCGTTGGCCTGGCGCTGCCATCCGACAAAGGGGCGCCCGTCATATTCGATCCAGAGGCGAAACCGCGTCATGTGCGGGCTGCGAAGGCGGCAGGATAGGTCAGCGTGCCGGAGCCGGGGGCAGACGCGATGAGCCGCCGCGCCATGAATGCGGGGCCGGGCCAGGGCGATGCGAAAGGTGCCGCGCAGTCTGCAGAAAAGCCGAAACGGCCATAGAAGTCGCGATGGCCGAGCACGAAGATGAGGCCATGTCCCTGTCCTTCCATAAGGGTCAGGCCGAAGCGCACCATCTGCGAACCGATGGAGCGGTTCTGGTGGGCCGGCGCCACCGCCATCGGGCCGAGACCGGCAGCGCATGGGTCGGCGTCGACAAGGACTGGAAAGAACTGGATATGTCCGAGGATCTCGCGATCATCATGGGCGATGAGCGAGGCAAGGCTGTCGCCATCGCGCGCAAGCTTTTCAATGATATCGACTTCCGCCTCGCCGCCAAAGGCTGCACGGGTCAGCGCCGCGATCGCCGCGGTGTCCTCGTCGCGCGCCGCACGCAGCCACAGATCGCTCATCGAAACATCTCGCCAGCTGCGATCATGGTCCCGCGCAGGAAATC
>CAYXQV010000339.1:0-2567 GCA_964467505.1 uncultured Hyphomonadaceae bacterium
CGGTGCATTTCTCGCAGACGCCACTATCAGTGCGCCACCACCCCCCGCGCCACGGCGCCGACACCGAAACGGTGCTGGCCAGCCTCGGACTGGGGGAGGTGTGAATTCGCAGGGCGTGGACACCCCTGTGGCGGGTAACAGCAGGCGCCGTCGCCTCTTCGGGGCATTCTCTTGCGAGCGGGGGAAGGTGGGCTGCGGTTAATCCTCCCCCGCTCGCGGGGGAGGTGGCCCGCGAAGCGGGTCGGACGGGGCACTTCGGAACCAGCCACAAGCGCTGTTCCATCAATTGCGAGTCCGCTATGCCCCCATCGCCCCTTCGGGGCACTTCCCCCGCGGAGCGGGGGAAGATTGCTACGGCGCCGTTTTTCCTCCCTCGCCTGCGTGGCCCTTCGACTTTGCTCAGGATGAGGGGTGGCCGGGACGCGTTCTATCCTCCCCCGCCCAGCGGGGCCCTTCGACTTTGCTCAGGATGAGGGTGGCCCGCGAATCGGGTCGGAGGGGGCACTTTGGAGCGAGGCACTGTCTCATGAACGGCAAGTCCGCCAGGCCCCCATCGCGCCTTCGGGGCACTTCCCCGCTTGGCGGCGGGAAGAGAAGCTGTGGAGCCGGTCTGTCGCGACGGCTGAGCTTGAAACAAACACTGTCGCAAAGCCCGATTGTCCGCTTATAAGAGGGTCATGAGCGAAACGAAAAGAATGGCTGTGGCCGGTGTGGCCGGGCGGATGGGGCGCCAGCTTGTGCGTGCGGTTCTCGAAGCGGGTCATGAACTGACCGGCGGGACCGAACGCAGCGACGCGCCGGCGCGTGACAGCGATATCGGCAAGCTTGCGGGCTGGCCGGAAAAGCTCGGGCTGAAGCCGGCCAGTGACCCGGTCGAAGCGGCCACCGAGGCGCATGTCTGGATCGATTTCACCGCGCCTGCCGCAACACTGGCGGCACTTGACGCGCTCAAGCATACCAGCGTGCAGGCAGTGGTCATCGGCACCACCGGTTTCGACGCACGCGGTGACGCGACGATCGCGGCAGCGGGCGAACAGTTCGCCATCGTCAAGGCCGGCAATTATTCGCTTGGGGTCAACCTGGTCACAGCGATGACGCGGATCATGGCCGCGCGGCTGGGCGAGGACTGGGACATCGAGATCCTCGAAACCCATCATCGCGACAAGGTGGATGCGCCATCGGGCACGGCCCTGATGCTCGGCGCAGCGGCAGCGGAGGGGCGCGGCGCGGCGCTGTCATCGCTTCAGCGGGCACCTTATGCTGGGCCCGATGCAAGACGCAGAGCCGGCGAAATCGGATTTGCCGTGCGCCGCGCCGGCGGCGTGGTCGGCGCTCATGAAGCAATGTTCGCCTCCCGCAGCGAGACCGTCTGCCTGTCACATACCGCGTTGGACCGGCGGGTTTTCGCGCAAGGTGCCATAGCCGCAGCGCTCTGGGCCTGCCGCCAGCCACCGGGCCTTTATGACATGGAAGACGTGCTCGGCCTGAAAGGGCTGGGCGCGTAAAGTGTGGGGCGGTGTCGACGCATCAAGCTAGGCTGAACGCAGCATGGCCACAGCACGATCAAACAGCGGATCATCTGCATGGTCTCGCAGCCAATCTGCAATCGCGCCGCGGTCAGTTGCCTCGCCCATTGCCTCAAATGGAGCAAGGCCGGGACGACCGAGCAGTGCACCGATCCGCTCCGCCAGGGCCAGCCAGGCGGGATTTTCCGGTCCGGTGCCAGCGGTGAGGTCTTCGGCATGGATGAGGTTGAACGGCGCGGGCAGGTCGCAGGGCTTGAGGATTGCGGCGGCGAGCACGCCGCGCTGGCGCCCGATGGTCGCCTCGCCGCGCACCCATTCGCTCGCCACCGCGCCCGGCGACCAGCAGACGAGTACGCATTTCGCCGCGCGGACATTGCGGTCGATCTCGGCATCGAAACTGGTGCCCGAGCGCAGTTCGGCGTCGAACCAGACCGTCAGGCCGAGCGCCTCCAGACGGCGGGCAATCTCGCCGACCTCGCGGCGTTCCTCACGCTTGTAGGAGATGAAGATGTCGGGCGCGCCGCGCGGGGCGGGAGTTGCGGGAGCTTGTTTTGCGGGCCGGGGGCGCGGGGCGGAGGCGCGCGTGGCGCCGGGCCCGCCGCGCAGGCCGAAATAGAGGAAGAGGGCGAAGGAAGAAACGCCGCCAACAATGCCGATAAGGACCTCTAAACTCTCATTAAAATTCAGTCCGAAAGTATCCGTCACTTCGTAAGTCGTGGCACCAACAATCAAGAACGCCCCATACCCGGCCATAACGGCGAGCGGGATCGCAGCCACGCTCCGCCATACGCCCGGTTTCAGCCTGCGTATCAGCAAAAGCAGGCCAGTCGCGATCGCAAGCCCGATTGCTACCAACAGACTCAAAAAACCAGACATTCGATACGGATCCTTCGATTTCCCCCCGCTGCTTTCCTATTGCCACAGGCAGCAGACGCTCACACCGAGCCTATACCGTCCTTTGCGCCTTGTCCTTGTTGTTTGTCGCCTCGATGGCGTCGCGGGCGGCCTGCCATTCTTCGTCGCCCCATGCGGTCAGCATCG
>CAYXQV010000340.1:0-2560 GCA_964467505.1 uncultured Hyphomonadaceae bacterium
GGTTCAGGCCGCGCCGAGAAGGCTTTCGAAGACGCCCAGGCCATCCGTGCCGCCTTCATGGCCACCAATCGCGCGCTCGGGATGGGGCATCATGCCGAGGATACGGCCGTTTTCGCTGACAATGCCGGCAATGTCGCGGGCCGAACCATTGGGGTTGCCGAGATAGCGGAAGATGATCCGGCCTTCACTTTCCAGCCGGTCCAGCGTGTCCTCGTCGGCGACATAATTGCCGTCATGATGCGCGATCGGGATCGAAACCTCGCGGCGCCCGCCATAGGCACGGGTGAAGGCGCTGTCGGTGCTCTCGATGCCGAGGGGCTGTGGACGGCACACGAAATCTAGTGAGGCATTGCGGATCAGCGCGCCGGGCAGCAGCCGCGTCTCGGTCAGAACCTGGAACCCGTTGCAGATGCCGAGGATGTAGCCACCCCGTTCGCCATGGGCTTTCAGCGCGGGCACGATGGGAGAATTCGCCGCCATCGCCCCGCAGCGTAGATAATCGCCATAGGAAAATCCGCCCGGCACCACGACCAGGTCGAGATCGTCATCAAGCACGGTCTCCTTGTGCCAGACCATGGCTGGCGGGGCGCCGGTTATGCGCATGAGCGCGCGGGCTGCGTCCCTGTCGCAATTGGAGCCCGGAAAGACGATGATGGCAGACTTCATGCTGGCGGCTTTAGGCCAATCCGCCGCGCTGGGGAAGAGGGCTTGCCTGGCAGGCTTTCCCGGCGCCATAATATTGGGCCTGAACGTATCGCAATCTGAAAGGGACCCCGCGTGATGAAGACCGTGATTGCAATATTCCTGTGTCTGCCTTTCCTCGCAGCCTGCAATACGGTCACGGGCGTGGGCAGGGATGTCCAGGCCGTCGGCAGCGGTATTTCAACCGCATCAGGCTATGTCCAGCGCGAGGTGTTCGGCGTCGGACAGACGCGCACGCAGGTGGCGTCGGTGAATTACATCGCCGCCACGCCTCAGCCTGCCCATCCGACTGTCAGTGTCGGGCGCGCCTGCGATCCGGATGCGGAACTGGCCGGCGGTGAGGGGCTTCCACCCTGCCGCACACGCGCGCTGCGCGCCTATTCACGTCGCTGACATACCCGATACGTCCAGGACGTAAAAGCTTGCTGACCGGCGTGAGGCCGCGCGTGGCAAGCAGTCAGGCCGGACACAGGCAACCCAGGCGGCCAAGCGGTCCGGGCAGGCCGAGCGGATTGCGAGATAATATTTGGTTTCCCTTGCCGGCGAAATGCAGGGCCTGTTCTGAAGTTTTTCCAAAGGTCTCTGGTGTATCGCCGAGGCACAGGTTTAACTGGGATATGATCCATGCGCCTCGATCTCGGAAGGTCTCGGGACGGCAATATAGCCGTCCTGACAGGGTTGCTGGCGGTGCCGTTGATGCTGATGATGGTTGCGGCGATCGATCTCTCGCGTGCACAATCAGTCAAATTGCATGTCTCCACCGCCCTCGACACAGCCCTCATCGCTGCGGCTATCGACCTTGCGAACGGGACCGATGTCAGTGTCGCCGTGGCCACAGGCGAGCGCGTGTTCGCGGAAAATCTCGCGACACTTGGCACTGCGTCATCTTGTGAGGTCCCTGTATTCACCCCTGACACAACCAATCAGTCCATTATCGGGACGGTCGGTTGTGGTATGCCTGTCACGATTGCGAACATTGTCGGTCGCGATGAACTCAGCATAAGCCCGACCGCCACTGCGGTTTATGGCTCCGACGAGATCGAGTTGGCCCTGATGCTGGATGTCAGCGGCTCCATGCGCGGCCAGCGCCTGACAGACCTCAAGGCCGCCGCCAACAATCTTATTGACACGCTGATACCCGTCAGCGGCGGCGGCAATGTCCGGATTTCGCTCGCCCCGTACGCAACCTCCGTGAATGCAGGCGTTTATGGCGATCTGGCAACGGGCATCACGGACCTCTTCGCCCACACGGTGGCAAATCTCGGTGCTGATCCCAATGCGCTGGTGGCGGCATTGACAACGACGGCGACCTCCGACGATGCGTTCGACCTGATCGATGCGGTCGGTGGTAATAACGGTCTGGGAAACCTCAGCAGCGATTTTTTTGCCTGTTCCGGTTCACCGCCGCCATCGCCGAGTTTCAGTGGACACCGGTGCACTGACCTGGACGGATCTTCGGACGGGTGTGACGAAGATGACTGGGAGTCTGAAAGCGTTTCATCGATCCCGGATCACTGGCTGCCCTTCTATGGTTGCACAGCATTGCAGATGATTGAAGACGATGAAGGCTACTGCCATCCAGAAGACAGGTTCTTCTACGACGCTGCCCCGGCTGATGATTGCATCGATGGCAGCGGCACCAATTCACAGGTTGCCGCCGATTGGCAGTCGCTGGACTGGTCAGCCGCATCGCATGCCTACAGCGATTACGATTTCGGCATTCTCGGGGCGACCCACGAGGCCAATATCGGCGCGTTGAACTGCGTGACCGAGCGGGCGGGGACAAACGCTTTTACGGACGTCTCGCCCGCATCCTATCCCGTTGGCGCAAAATCGAGCACCTGCCCCAATGCGGCTG